>JBDUCW010000048.1:0-31684 GCA_040003235.1 Ferruginibacter sp.
AGAACGGAATCTCTTGCGGCAAGAATTTCAGAGGCTGTTCTCACTGTATTCCATATTCTTACTTCACTTATTTTTCCGTTCCATAGATTGCCACCTTGAAAAGCGCCAATGTACTGCGTAGTTTCTGTATACGTTGGTGCCACTCCCCCACTGGATGCAACCGGCATTCCGTTTTTATACAATATCATATTACCAACTCCTCCCGCTGCATCATATGTAACAGCTACATGCGTCCACGTATTTGCAACCAACGGCGTTGCATCCTGTACATTATTGAAACTTGGCGCATGACCTGCAGTTAATTTAAACCCAAGGCTGTTAGGCGCCCAAAATGCGGTATTGTTGCCGGACACTATATTATTTCCCACCGCACTGTTATATGAATACACCCAGGCTTCTTTGGTATAAGAGCCAGAAGAAATCAGGTTAGGAAGATTTATCAGATCATTGGTCCCGTCAAAATCAAGTGCATGCCCGGGGCCACGGTTAAAGCCAGTTATATTAAAGGTAAAGTTACCTTCATCTGCGTCGTTGTTAGTGATTGTTACGGTTGCATTTTTGGCTGCAATCGGCGCAGACGGATTGAATGTAATGCCCAGCGTGGTGCTGCTGCCGCCTGCTATTGGTGTACCGGCAGCTGTTGTAATAGTATAATTAGATGCTCCCGGTCCGGTGATTGTCACGCTTGAAATGGTAAGATTTGCGTTACCTGTATTTTGAATCGTAAACGTACGAACGATCGGGTTAACACCATAGTCTCCAAAATCAGTAAAATTGGTCAGCGAAGGAACTGTACTTCCGATCGGAATACAAGTCGCATTTCCCGTAACATTAATATTAGGAGATGGTGCGGAGCAGGCTGTATTAACACCAGGATTAGCAACGATCCAATTAGATGTGGCGCCCGTTAAAGCAAAATTGACAAGCGTTCCACTGTTTGGAATACACTTGTCGGAAATGTCAGTAAGTGTGGTAAGACCTGTATTGGTTCCACCGCCAGTGCCCTGATTGAAATTAAAATAAGCCAGCAGACCGGGTTCATCGCCGGTGAGATTACAGTTCATATTGCCGGAAATCTGCGCGCCGGTTCTTACTGTATTCCATATCCTCACTTCATCGATTGATCCTTTAAAATTATTGGCTGCCGCAAAAGCTCCAATGTATAAAGCTGTTTCTGTATAAGCGGGAACTGTTCCAATAGCGCTGTCCACAGCAATCCCGTTTTTATATAAGCGTATGCTGCTGGTAGATGCATCAAACGTCACCGCAACGTGTGTCCATACGTTAATTGCAAATGCAGCCGGATCTTGTACCTGATTAAAACCGCTGCTATGACCCGCCGTAAGTTTACCGGTAGCCGTGGGCACCCACAATGCGGTTGATGCACCGGACACAATATTATTATCCTGCGTGCTGCTTGTTGCAAATACCCAGGCTTCCTTTGTGTAAGAATTTGAAACAACAAAAGGAAGGTCGACACGATCATTGGTCCCATCGAAATTGAGGGCACGACCCGTTTGCCCCAAAATATTACCTACCGAGAAGATACAAAAAATGACAAAAAATGCATTTAAGGAAATCCGGCGCGAACGGCGCAACCAATAAGCGAATCCGGTTTGTTTGGAGTAAAATTTTTTTTCCATGAGAAAATTTTTGTGGTTAACCTGTATATAAAAAATTATACTGGCCTGCTTTGCCTGTATATATAAAAAAAATTGTAGAATTTAATGCAGGGTAATGCAGAGGATGGAGGACGCATTCATTTTTCTTAGAAAAGTGGCTCCAGACAAAGATAATAAAATAGTCAGGGATATATTATCTTTTTTATCTATTTGCTGGTCCGGGAATATAACAATAATAATGCCTGAGAACCGTTTTATGGACTGGCATCAAAAATTATTATGGTTATGTACGATAATTCAACCGACTGGATTTTTCATTCTGCAAGCCGTTTAAAACCTTTTTTTATATTTTAGTATCTTTGCTCCCTTTAAATCATTAAGCCCTTTCATGCAAACAGCCCTTACCAACCCTGCAATCATCAGCTTTTTAAAAGAAAAATACAAGAGTACCGGCTTTATTGATAGTTTAAAGATCAAATACCGTTCACTCATCTGCCCTTTTATCAGCCTGATCGAAATGGTAAAACCTGGCGAAAAAGCCGGCGATGTGGGTTGCGGATCGGGTCAGTTCCTATTGTTACTTTCCCATTTTGCAAAGCCATCTTATCTTTTCGGGATCGAGATCACCGAAAGACTTATTAATAATGCCAACCAGTTATTCAGTGATCAACCATCAGGCAGCTATGGCTTTTCTACCTATGACGGCATGAGCTTTCCCGGGCAACTGGGACAAATGGACGTCATCTTCCTGATAGATGTATTGCACCACGTTCCTAAAAAAAATCAGGAAGATTTTATAAAAAATCTTGCCCTTAGTTTAAAACCAGGGGCCAGACTGGTATTAAAAGATATTAATGCTGCCAGTCCGCTGGTATATGTAAATAAACTGCACGATCTTATTTTTGCCCGCGAGATCGGAAATGAAATGACGATGGCAAGAGCTAAGCAACTGTTGCAGGATAACGGCCTTGAAATTATTGAAGAAAATAAACGCACAATGTATGTCTACCCCCATTACACAATCGTTGCAAAAAAATAAAAAGATCAGCAAGTGGCTGATTGTTTTTTGCTTTGCATTGCTGTCTGTTTACCCCATATACCGAAATTTTTATTACAGCAATGGTTTACAAACCTATGAGCGGCACCGCGCAGTTATTGAGCAACGTTCTGAATTTTATAATCCCTGGCAATACAGAATACTTTGCCCGTATACTGTAGAAGGATTGTTGTGGGTGTACAATCATACTGTTGATAAAGTTTACCCGATAGAACAGAAACTTCATTTTTCTATTCAAAGCACTTCCGGCACCAATGAAGAAACGGACAAGTTTGTAAAACTGATGCAAACACCGGGTGCAATGAAGTATATGCTGATCTTTATCCTGTTTCGGTTTGCAGAACATTTTTTTATTTTCTTTCTGGTGTGGCGGCTGTGGAGCTATTTTGTAAAAAGTAAATGGCTGATATTATTTGGCATCTGTTTTCTCGCACTTGCCTTTGGTAATGCCGTTACTGCCGCCGATCTTTCTTTCAATACTTATATGGACATTATTTTTTACCTGCTTACGGCAAATATCATTGTCTATAAAAAAAATCCATGGTGGATCGTGCCCATTACATTGCTGGCGGCATTTAACCGCGAGACCGGCATGTTGATCCCAGCCTTATATTTTATTTCGCAAACAGATTTTACCAATTTCAGTTTTGCAAAATTCAATATTAAAAAGATCGGCTTCCCACAAAAAAATGTGTGGATCATTACCATCATTTCTTACATCATTTTTATCAGCATTTTTTTAGCTTTGAGACAGCATTTTGGTTATCGTCCGCAACAGGTATGGAAAGCGCCTGCAGGTTTACCCATGTTGAAATTAAATTTATTCAGCGCCGTTGGTGTAAAAGCATATTTTGAACTGATCGGAACTTTTGCCGTAATTCCATTTTTAATTCTGTACCGCTTTAAATCTTTTCCCGAACTGCTTCGCAAATGGTTCGTATTTTTAGTTCCGTTGTGGTTTGCTGTTCATTATGTATCAGTAGTAGCATACCAGACAAGATTATTTATGGTACCGATGGTATTGATCTTTTTACCAATGATACTTGGACTGATCGAAAGAGATATTGAAAACCGTCAACAGTCCCTTGCTTAATTCTTACTGAAAATTTAATATGAAAAATTATATAAAACTGATTCGGCCAAAAGACTGGGCAAAGAACCTTTTCATGTTCGTGCCTGTTTTCTTTGCAGAAAAGATTTTTGACCTTGCAACTGTTTTACCGGTACTGGCTGGTTTTGCATGTTTCAGTTTTGTAGCCAGCAGTATTTATATCATCAATGATTACCGTGATATTGAAGATGATAAAAAGCATCCGAAAAAATGCAATCGTCCATTGGCTTCAGGTGCGGTTTCTAAAACGTCCGGCATTATCATCTGCATTTTATTATTTGTTGCAGGATTAACCTGTGCGTATTTTATCCGGGATAAATTTTTATTTGTACTGGGTATTTATTTTCTGCTTAATATTGGTTACTCTTTCGGATTAAAAAACATCCCCATACTCGATATCATCATTATTGCGATTGGTTTTGTGCTGCGTGTAAAAGCAGGTGCTGTTATTGCAAAGATCGGATTGAGCGAATGGCTGACGATCATGGTTTTTCTGCTGGCGCTTTTTATGGCCATTGCAAAACGCCGTGACGACGTACTCATAAAATTATCTTCCGGAACAGATATGCGAAAAGCAGTAAAAGGCTATAACCTTGATTTTATTAATACAGCCATTTCTTTGATCTGCGCCATTATTATTGTTTCTTATTTCATGTACACCATGTCTCCGGAAATTACCTTACGATTGAAAACAACACGTTTATATTATACCTGTCTGTTTGTACTGGCAGGCGTTTTTAGATACCTGCAATTAATTTTTGTACAGCAGAATTCACAATCACCCACCAAGATTTTGTATAAAGACCGTTTTATTCAGATTACCATTCTTTTGTGGATCGTCAGTTTTTATATCATTCTTTACATGAAAGACATTTCTATTTTTAATTGATTTCTTTTGGAAAAAACAATTGCCTTTTTTGATTTTGATGGTACGATCACCAGGAAAGATACCATGCTGGAACTGATTAAATTCAGCAAAGGAAAAAATGCATATTACTCCGGCATGTTGTTGTTACTACCACAAATGCTGGCAATGAAAGCGGGGCTTATTTCAAAGAGTAAAGCGAAAGAAAGGATGCTCAAACATTTTTTTGCCAATACTCCATTGATTGTTTTTAATCAGCGCTGTAAAAAATTTGCAGATGAAGTTCTTCCTTCGCTTATACGTCCCGATGCAATGACCATGATCAATCAACATCTCAGTAACAATGATGAAGTTGTTGTTGTTTCTGCTTCTGCAGAAAACTGGGTAAGCGACTGGTGTAAAAAGAACGGCCTGAAATTTATAGCCACCAGACTTAAAACGAGTGATGGAAAAATCACCGGTATGCTGGATGGTGCCAATTGCAATGGTGAAGAAAAAGTAAACCGGATCAAACTTTTATTTGACCCGGCTGAATACAGTTCTGTATTTTGTTATGGAGATACGGAATGCGATAAACCAATGCTTAAGATCGCAACCGATCCATTCTACCGTTTATTCAATCAATAATATTTATTGCTTAATTACTTTTCTGTTAATGCGTGACAGATCATCATAGATCAGCTGCAGAATATAAGTGCCTGCCTCAAAATTTGTCATGTCTATCTTTTCGATCTGAACAGCCTGGTTAATCAGCACTTCTTTTTGGTAGCGCAGAATGCCCAGTACATCCAGTAATTTTAAACTGACAGATTTAACAGCAGTTCCTGAAGTAATCTGCACGTCCATTACAGTTTTTACAGGATTAGGCATTAACTTAAGATCATTTTCTGCAGTAGGCGGTGCGGATCTCGAGCTTCCAACGGCAACCTGCACGGTATCTTTTCCGGTAGCGCCTCCATTGTCTGTCACCGTTAGTTCAATATCATATATGCCCTGCTGAAGACTGGTCAGCAGTGATTGTGCAAATGATGGATTCAGTAAAGAAGGCTGGCCACCGCCGGATATAATTCTCCAGCTATAACCCACAACCCTTCCGTCAACATCAGTACCGCTTCCTTTCAATGTTGCAGCGTTAGCAGGTAATACAATACTGATATCCTGGCCGGCATCTGCAACAGGGGGGATATTGTTATTGGCTGGAATGACAGCAGTATTAACTGTAACCTGCATCGTATCTTTTCCGGTTGCGCCTATATTGTCTGTCACCGTTAGTTCAAATTTGTATACGCCCTGGATAAGTCCTGTTGCAGTTGTTTGTGCTGCCGCAATATTCGCAATTGCACTTCCTGCAGGCCCGGATATTTTTGCCCAGTGATAACTGCTGATACTGCCATCAGGATCTGTGCCACTCCCATTCAGTGCAGCGGTATTAACCGGCATTGTAATGATAACATTATTCCCTGCATTTGCAACCGGCGGCTGATTCACAGGAGCAGCCCCATTTACTGTGACCTGCATGGTATCTTTTCCTGTTGCACCATTGTTATCGGTAACAGTCAATTCAAATTTATAAATACCCTGAACAAGATTTATTGCGATTGTTTGTGCCGCTGCTGAATTAGTAATATTTCCTGCAGGACCGGAAATTTTTATCCATAGATAAGAACTGATCGTTCCGTCTGCGTCTGTTCCACTTCCATTTAATGATGTGCTGTTAACGGGCAATGTAATTATTACATCATTGCCTGCATGGGCAACCGGTGGTTGATTCACAGGAGCAGCCGCATTCACTGTGACCTGCATGGTATCTTTTCCTGTTGCACCACTATTATCCGTAACGGTAAATTCAAATTTATAAATACCCTGAACAAGATTTATTGCAGTTGTTTGTGCCGCTGCTGCATTGGAAATATTTCCTGCAGGGCCTGAAATTTTTGTCCATAAATAAGAAATTATTGTTCCGTCCGCATCAGTACCACTTCCATTCAAAGCAGCTGTGGTAACAGGTAAATTAATCACGACATCATTGCCGGCATGTGCAGCAGGAGGTTGATTGGGCGCAGCATTTACAATGACCTGCATGGTATCTCTTGCAGAAGCATTACTGTTGTCCGTTACCTTCAGCTCAAATTTATAAATACCTTGTACAAGCCCGGTTGCTGTTGTTTGTGCAAGCGATGTATTTGCAATGGTTCCTGCTGAAGGACCTGAAATTTTTGTCCATTGATAAGCTATTATTGTTCCGTCAGGATCTGTGCCACTGCCGTTCAAAGAGATTGTATTTGTGGGAAGCGTGATCGCTAAGTCATTTCCTGCATTTGCAGTTGGCGTTTGATTGGGTGGCGGTATTGGATTTACCGTTACCTGCATTGTATCCTTTGCAGTCGTACTATTATTATCTGTGACTGTCAATTCAAATGTATATATTCCTTCCAGTAAAGTATTGACGGTTGTTTGTGCAGATATTGCATTTACTATCGTAGCTGTTGAAGGGCCGGAGATCTGTGCCCACTGGTATCCGCTGATCGTTGCATTGATGCCAGCTGTTCCAGTACCACTCAATGCAGTTGTGTTCACAGGCAATGTTATTGTTATATCATTTCCGGCGTTAGCGGTTAAAACCGCGGGGAGCTTTAGCGCAATAAATATTGGTGTCTCACTAACGTTGACCGTCAGGCTATTTAACAAAGATGATAAATTTCCCGGCACTCCTGCTTCACTTCCCGCAGCGAGATTGATCTGCCTTGCAAATCCCGGTGAAGCAAACGGCAGTGAATAGTTAAATGAAGCATTCTTTACAGTAGGGGACCATACTGCATACAATAAGCTATCGGGATTATTTGAATTTTTATACAACTGGATGCGGATGGAATCTGCTCCCGAAATAATCAGGTTATCACTGACGAAATCCATTCCCTTTAATAAAGTATCGACCGTTAAAAAATAATACCAGGCCGGCCTTTTTACATAGTAAGGAATAAAATTTATCTGTGTATCCAGCGCAAGCAATCCCGATGAATTAAAAGTGCCGCATACATTTGAGCTTGCGTGATTGTATTGATCCGCGAGCCAGTAATTAAAAAACGGAACATTCGCCGAACGCATCGTAAGCATGGTCCGCGCAATCATATTGCCATTGGTTTGAATAATTGTTTGCCCCGGTACGTAAGGTGTGTTCATAAAACTACCCCCGAATGAAACAGGCAACGGGCAATAAGGAGAAACGGAAACACTGTCATAATTATCATAACCGATCTCTGTATTCAAAGTGGGAAGGCCATGTTTATCGCCAAACTTTTTCAACGCCCTCATTTTTCCCTGGAGATTAAAACGAATATCTTCCGGCATTACACCTTTGCCATTAGCACCCTGAATTCCGGTTGTATTGGGATAACTGTGATCGTTTATAAAATCTGCTGCGAATTTATGATCAGACCTGTTCCAATAAAACCAGAACTCCATACAGCGCAGGTAATTCATGTTATAAATATTGAGCGCAGGCATTACCATTTTCATGGCGGTGCCACTGTTATGAATGCCGGCACTCTCACCATTATAAGTCAATGTATTTTCATGTCCATCATAAACTGCACTGCAATAAGCAGCCAGTTCATTGGGCGAATATCTTTTTGCAGCAGGAAGAAAAGCGCCGTCAAATTCATTACCCGGTTCAATCCATTTATAAGGAAGTGCACGTGTGCCCAATGCAGTAGCCATTTTTTTCAGATACCATGCAACATGACTATAACTGGATGCTTTTTCTGCGATCCTGTCTTTATTGAAAAAAGAGAATCCATCTGCTGTACTGTCACTGCCGATCCCGAGTTGCCAGTCGATTGCTTTCATCTGTGCAAGATTCACGGTCTGTGGTTTCCAGGGAGGCCATTGCGAAGGAAGTGTTGTTTCAGAAAAAGTAATGAAGAGATTGGTACCATTGCCGATCAGTGTATCTGACAATTGCGAAGAATTAAAATTAATTCCCTGGCCATTATTGATCAAGGTCTCAGGTGCTGTTTGATTCTGCACTGAAAAGTTGAGCCATTCATAAATGCGTGCGCCGGAAAAACTTTTCATATGATTGATGCGGTGAACTGAATCGTCACCCAGGCCCATGCCGAAAATTCCATTTACACCAAACATTTTTTTATTATCAACTGCAACAGGCAAAGGATCTGTATCCAGTGCAACCAGGTCATTGATATTTCCAAAGACAACAATTTCCTGCAGTTCCGGAAAATTTCCGTCGATCTCTACATGAAGAAATTGATTATTGCCCAATGCAGGAATTGAAAACTTATGCCACTTGTTATTGATCGATCCATTATCTGTAATCGTAATGATCGTATCCTGCCACTGAAAAGGCACGCCTGTCATCACCCGTAAATGATGGCCAACAGGCAATTCAATTCCGTTTCCGATATAAATGGCAATGCGTGTAAATTGAGTATGAGCTTTTGTATCAATTGTAAATTCCAGCGGATAAGGAATTCTGGATCCGCCTCCACCCGTAAGATAATTGTTGTGAACGTTGTAGCAGTAAATGCTGTCTTCAGGTTGATTATACCAACTGCCGCAATGATTTACGTTCATGAGCGTATCCTGCCCATGTTCCCTCGTTGCTTCGGGTCTGCCTACAAGACTTTGATTATAATAAATTGCTCTGGACAGATCAACTTTTGAAGTCGTCTGTGCACGAAGTTTATTGCCGGGTAAAATAGCAAAAACACTAAGGAGCCAGCTGTAAAACAGCAGTTTCCTGAATGATGGTTTCATTGGATACGAGGTTTTTCTATGTCGGATTTCAGTAATGCTTTCTGTATATGCCTCACGAAAAAACAAATGATGGTAAGATTCATCTGTTCATAAAGAACACATACATTTCTATGTCTCATTGGGCGGTAAGCTTGGTAGTTAGGTTTTGATTTCAGCTAATCAGGAATTAAACTGAAGTTCGCAGAAATATCAATAACCAGACCACAGTATCACACAGCCGTCTTGATTTATTAATAACGAACCTTTGTATGAATTTAGTATCGCAAAAAAATAAAATAAACAGTAAAACGAATGCTCATTTTTTAAGATGGCACTAATTAAAAATCAATTGTTTAAAAGTGGGAATTTTTTTTATTATAAAAAAATATCAGGCTTTTACCTATGCCTGAAGTGTGGAAAATATTTTTGAATATTTATTTTTACAATTTAAAGCTGTAGAAAATTTTAATCAACTATTGCGATGATATTATTATTTTTTTGCGTGGGAAGCGACTCAAATTTTATTTTTATTTAATTTGAAAGCAATAAAATCGATATAGTAGATTAATGAGACGGCGGAATATTTTTCTTTAAGGTGCTGTCAAGAACATCCAGAACGAAAGCCTGCCCCTTAGCGCTTAAATGGCCATGATCAATAAAAGTATTATAATCGTCATTCACTGCTTTATATTTTTCATCGTTGAGGTTCATCAAAATGTCCTGATCATTAAACAAACTACTGATCCGGGCTTCGAACTTTTCATAGTCTGTTTTTCCCAATTGATACAGTTGGTAAGGAACTGGACTGAAATAGCCAATTACTTTAATATTATTCTTTCTCAATTTTTCAATCGTATGCCCAAGTTGCGCATAGGCAATTGTATCTATATCCGTACTTCCATAATCTTTTATTGCTACTTTTTCTTCAATGGCTTTTTTCGAATTGAGATTCTGCATTTCCAGCTCAAAATTATTCCAGCCGACTGCATTGTAAATATGCGGCGCGTAGCGGTGTGGTGCGATATTGTATTTTCTAACTGCGTAAAGCAAATAAGTTTTAAGCAGGTTGGTTGAACCAAGTGCTCCATAATATTCTTTCGGATCAATGCTGGCGCTTTTCTTGCCATGATCTTTGGTGAGATAAGGACCCAGGCAAATGATCGCGAATTTCATCTTCCCTTTTTCAATCAGGTTATCAACGAGGTAATTCAGTTCAGAAATATTGGCCCCCATAATACTTGCATTGTAAACCTTATAATCCTTAATGGCTTGTGGATTGAGGTTTGCTGAAAGAGACGGGCCGATGATGAAACCTTCAAAATTTTCGGGAATATATCTTTGTGAAAAAAGGTATTTGGAAGTTCTTTCATTGATGTACATCTGCCTGTTCTTTTTACCACGGAACACTCCATAAATATCAATATAATAATTTATCGCAGCAATCAGTGTCACTATCAAAACTGATAGTACAGCATATTTCAGTAAAAATTTTTTATAACTCATAAATTAAAAATCAAAGTATAAGAAATCATTTGCTGTAATGGAATTAAGATAAATCAGCCCGATAACCGTCAGTATCAGCATATAAGCCAATCGTTTTTTATCCGGCTTAAATTCCTGCATTAACTGAATAGGATTTTTGCAGAACAATAATACTACGCCGACCAATAAAGTCGGCATGATGTAAATATCCTGCAGCACTTTTGATCCGTCGTATTTAAAATGATTCAGCCCGATCATGCTTTTTATTACTTCAATCGCCCCCGAAAAAGTTGGTGCCCTGAAGAACACCCACGCAAAGTTGACAAACAAAAATGTAATGATGATACCCAATGTATTATTCATTTTCATACCGGCTTTTTGCCATTGACGATGGATCACCAATGCTATGCCGTGCATTAATCCCCAGATCACAAAAGTCCAGTTGGCGCCATGCCAGATGCCACCTACCAGGAATGTAATGATCAGGTTTATTGATGTTTTAAACTCGCCTTTTCTGTTTCCGCCGAGCGGGATATAAATATATTCTCTCAAAAAAGCGCCCAGCGTAATATGCCATCTTCTCCAGAAATCCTGGATATTGTTTGATTTGTATGGACTGTTGAAGTTGATCGGCAATTGAATGTTGAACAGCAATGCAGCACCGATCGCCATATCAGAGTAACCACTGAAATCATAATACAACTGAATGCCGTATGACAAAGAAGTGATCCAGCTGTCTGCAAACGAAAGATGACCTGTACCGCCGCTGTAGCCTGCATTTGCAATGAGTGCGAATGTATCTGCAATAGCGATCTTTTTTAAAAGACCCATTAAAAAAAGATAAACACCTTTTGAAAAATTATCTGCCTGGAATCTTTTTTTGGTTACATCTTCAAACTGGGGAACAATTTTTTTATGATGTACAATTGGTCCTGCTATCAACTGCGGAAAAAAGCAAACGAATAAAGAAAAATCAAGAAAGTTATAGCCTTTCGTTTCGCCGCGGTAACTATCTGTGATGTATGCAAATTTCTGAAAAGTAAAAAAACTGATGGCCAATGGAAGCGCAATATGATCGATCAGCAGTTCATGTCCCTTGGGCAGCATCAGGTTGATATTGTCAACCAGAAAATTGGTATACTTATAATAAACGAGTACAGACAGATTTGCCAGCAGGCAGAAAATATAAAATGCTTTTCGCCGCCGTGGATTTTCTACATAGTTCAGTTTTTGTCCTGCGAAATAATTAAACAGCATTAAACTGATGATCAGTATCAGGTAAATGGGTTTCCACCAGGCATAAAAAAATAAGGAAGCGAACAGCAGCCACATTTTGCCGGCGCTGTACAATTTATATTTGTTTAGTAAAAAATAGAATAGGAGCGTAATGGGTAAAAAAGCTCCTAAAAATTCTATCGAATTAAATAACATCTTTCAGTATTGATGATTAATATTTTTTTTGTTACACTGATTTTAAAACCAATTACACGGATTTGATTCGTTATCGGGATTTCAACAGATAATGCTTTGTTTTGAAATCCTCTAATCCGTTACAATCTGTGTTTATAATTACTTCTTCACAATAAAAGCAAACCTGTCCTTCAGTTTCAAAAAATGTTTTTCGAATAAATGATATGAAGACATGCTTATTGCAATTGTGAATATTAACGCCAGAAGGCATGCTGTTAGTGCCTGCGGCAGTGTTTTAAAATCAAATCCCATCTTTTCGCCCAGTTGCTGCACCAGTATAATCCCAATGAATTGCAGGCAATATAGTCCATATGTATAAATGCCCAATTTACTGATCGTTCTGAATTTTGAAAATTTAAAAAACGAATGTTCTGCATAGTTCTGTTCTGCAATAATAAATGCAAATAGTATTGCCAGCACCAGTCTTTCAAACGTAAGCGGCAGGGCATCGTAAAAAATTACTTTTTTATATAGTATAACAACAAGGGTCAAAATGTATAGCAGGATAATTTGCCAACGTCTCATATTTTTTATAAAGCGTAGCAAAGGGCTATCATAAGAACAGTACCATGCAATCATTCCGCCCAATGCCATATCGCCAATCACAGAAAAGGTATGAAAGTACCGTATTCCGTAATCAGCATCTGTATGCCCGGTATGAAACCAACGGAAAACCAGTGTAAAAATAATAATAGCTGCAAAAAGTACAGGGTACATTTTCCTGTTTATATATTTTATGAATACGGGCCAGGTAAGATAGAATTGTTCTTCCACCGCCACAGACCATAAAACCACCAGGGTTAATGCATCCGGTAACTTAGGCCAGATACGGATCAGGTCGAAGTTGCCGGCAAAGAAAAGGTAATAGTAAAAATTAGAATGTTCTTCCGGAACCATCACTGCGTGATATTTGTAAAAAGGAAAAACAAAAAATCCCAGGAAAATGCAGAGATAAAACAATGGCCAGATGCGAAGCATGCGCCGCAGGTAAAAATTCTTCAGGCTGATAGTTCCCTGGAATTCTTTTTCGCGGACGAGCAACATGGTTATTAAAAATCCGCTGAGTACAAAAAATATATTTACACCTGCATTGCCATTTTGAAAGATGAAATGCAATGTGTTCCTGATATCATCATTTGCAATTCTTTTAAATATTGTTTCATTGCAGTGATATAAAAAAACAATCAGGAAACAGAAGAACCGTAACCCATCCAGATTGGGAAAAAACAATTTACTTTTTGCGGGTACCTGCTC
The DNA here is from genome assembly GCA_040003235.1 of Ferruginibacter sp. Taxonomy (GTDB): domain Bacteria; phylum Bacteroidota; class Bacteroidia; order Chitinophagales; family Chitinophagaceae; genus Ferruginibacter. The sequence continues at coordinate 13,614 of JBDUCW010000048.1, forward strand.
TGTCATCTTGGAATAGGGTTATTTTATCTGCAGTGCAGCCTGGATAGCGTCATCAACCGGAACGCCGATATATTCTTCCAGTTGCAATACTGCAACATTGTAATCTTTTTCGCGTGTTACCAGTTTAGCCTGCTCGCCAACATAGTTCTGATAAATTTTATTCATGACATCCAGCAGCATGTTTCCATCTGCGAAATCTTTTTGCGCAGACAGGTAGGCCTGGTAATCATTGTCCATCGATATTTTCTGTAGACGCACCTGTTCTTTTTTCTCTTTATAACTTTCATAACGGATAAGGATCTCCGTTTTTAATGACTGCACTTTTCCTTCCTTGATCTTTTGATTGATGTACACATTTTCTTCGCCCACTTTTCTATTGCGTTTGGTTCTTGCAACAATATCAAAAGGAATGGCAACACCTAAATTATATTTTGGAAATAAACTTGCACCGGGAGAACCCTGGATCACAAATTCATTAATGTTGGCACCAAGACTTACAGAACTTAACCAGGAACTTTTTGCCTGGGTAAGATCAGTTTCTGCAATGCGTATATTGGCATCCAATATATCGATACTGCTGTTGGCCATTGCCAGTTCTACCATTTTTATTTTGATCAGCGAATCCTGGTTCAGCTTTGAATAATCTATCGGCTCTTTTTTTACAAACTTGCCCTGCAGTGCAGGATTCATGGGCACTCTTTTTCTAAGGCTGTCTGGCCGGTTACCGATACGCTGTGCAGTAACTGTACTTTCTATACCTGCCAGCATCAGTATCATTAAAAGTATTTTTATCATAAGCTCAGTTTTAAATTGTCCGGGGTTAAGTTAGCAAAAAAAAGTATCTTATTCTTTATGCTGCATTTTTAATCTGCAACCAAAGATGCTGCAGGACTCGATTCCGCTTCATCAAATTCTTTCAGCCTTTTCATCAATGCCAATACAGAAAAATAAAAAATGGCTCCGGGAATTTGTCCAACCGTTACCTGCGCATACTGTGCAACGATGATCGGGAACAATGTTGCAAGTATTGCTACCGTATACATTTTATATTCTTTTGTTTTCATCCTGAAATAATAATAAATGCCCTGGTACAAAATGATCAGGTTGAAGAGCACTGTAAATGCAAGTCCGATCCATCCTATTTCCAGTGCATCTGTCAGCAGTCCGCTGTCTGGCGGAAAACCTGCAAGTGGATGCGTAGGAAATAATTGTGCTCCAGACACGCCGCTTGTACCTACACCGCCGCCCAATGGATGTGCATGAATGTATGGCTGAATAAAGTGACGGTTACGGTCACGCAGATTCAATGATTCTTCTTTGGAATCAAAAGTCGAACGGATACGCTCTATGGTTGGATTATAAATCGGCGCAAACATGATGAACATCACCACCATCACAGAAATAAAGAGTGCCATTAATGTGGCTTTGTTCTGGATCGTAATAAATCCGTATATCGCCATGCCCGCGGGCAATAATATATTCGTTGTTCTTGTTCCGGAATAGGCCATTCCCAATATCATGATCAGTGAAAAAAAGATCAACCGGTAGCGGCGTTTTTTTTCTTTCTCGTGAGCGGCAATGATCAAGGTAAAAATTGACATAGACCCCGATAAAATACCAAAAGAAACAACATCCGATAAAAAAGAAAACTTACGTAACTGCCCACCCTGAAACAACAGATCATATTCACCGGGTGTACTTTGTATATAACGTATCTCCATCGGAAGATAACCAAACCATTGCTGGAAGCATCCGTAAGCCGCTGTGATAAATGAAAATACGATCCAGAACCTGACGAAGTACCTGAATTTTTCCGGCGTATCAATGAGCCTGTAGGCACAGATGTACAACAAAAAATAAATAATAAATCTTTTAAAGCTGGGCGTCCATGCGGTCAGTGCAGGAACGTTTGGGTTAAAGGCCTGAACAATAAAAAAAAGAATATTGCAAAGCAGTGCAATGGAAATGGCTGTCTTCAGCAGGTTGCTTTTTTTTTCTGCATTGGTTTTTACTGATAAAAAAGTTCCGAGAAAAAGAAAGAAGATCAGCAGTTCAATTCCCGTACTTCCGGGAAGGTCACGTCCTACAAGGTGACTGGGGAAAAAAATAAAAAAAGAAATGAACGTGATTATATAATACCCGATGAGTGGTTTAAAAAAAACGTAATAAATAATGGTAATGCCAAACAAGGCGCCTGCAATAATAAACGGCACCAGGAACAGATCATTTGCTGCAAGAAATCCTGCGCCGACGGCGACCAGTAACAGCGCAGCAATACCTCCGGGCGAAGTGAGTTTTTTTTGAAAGATCTCAATCTTCAGCCTGGAGCCCAGTGAAGTAACGGTATCGTTATTATGTGTACGCACCGGTCAATAAAATACAATTTTAATATATAAAAATACCATGACGATTGTTACAAAGAGCAACGCGATCACTTCCGTAAACCTGCTGCTCCTCGACTCCGTATCCGCGGTTTCTATGTCCTGTTCTTCTTCCATAGTTATTTTTTTAAATTATTTACAGCGCTATAAAATTTTGCAATAGAGTTTTCCCAGGAATGTGATCTTGCCACACTTACACGTTTTGCTGCAGCATCTGTATCGGCGGATGACAGAATTGCCTTTTCGATGGCTTCAATATATTCAGCTGCATTATTGCAGAGATACGTACAATCTGCAAATTCTCCCATGGTTTCTGTAACGGTTGCCACAACCGGCTTTCCGGCTGCAAGATACTCATCTACTTTTCTCGGATAATTGCCGATCGTTAATTGATTTACCAGTTGGGGATTCAGGCAAACATCAAAATACTGAACATAAGCCGGCAGTTCTTTCTCATCTTTTCTTCCTAAAAAATAAACATTTTTTATATTATGCAACGCAGATTGTCTGAATGCATCGTCTTCCGGACCGATGAGTACAATATTCCATTCAGGTTTTGAAGTGGCAATGGTGCATAACAGATCTATATCCAGCCGTGCCGCAGTTAAAAACCCGCAATACCCGACCACCGGTTTTTTTATCTGGTTGATATCATCCGGAAATACAGCAGGTGCTGCAACAAAATAATCATCACCGCATCCCTGCCCGATATAAAAACTTTTTGCATTATACTGCTTTGCATAAGAAGTAAGGTATAATGAATTGGCAACCACGAGATCTACTTTTTTTATCAGTGCCGGTTCTGAAACAACACCATGCTTTGCAAAATAAGGTTGTGCCAGTAAATAATCGCGGAGATAATAAACGGTGCAGTCGAGCTTTAAAAAATCCTGCAGATATAATCCGTTAAAAAAATCATTGTCTATAAAAAGAATCGGCTTTGTAAACTTTAATTGATCCATGGCCACCTGAATCTGCTTCGCCTGTTTTTTATTATTGCGCTTATTAAAAAAACGATAGAAAAATCCATCCGGCATCCAGTTAATAGAATCAAGAATCGTTTGCGGATTAAAGACCCACAGATCTTTATCTACTTCTTCAAGAACATTGATATTTTTTTTGATACTGTTTTTTCGGGCGATCGTTTTTACGTCATCGGGTTTTTTCCAGGCGGTGAGCCTGTCGAGTGGACGGTTCACATACAGCACGCGGTTGTGCTTTGCAATTTCATAAGCCATATTTTTGAAATTACAACCGATCTCAAAATCCCATGGCTGAATGCCAAGCATGATGATATCCCTGTTATGTATCAGCGCGTCTTCCATTTCAGTTGAACCTTTTCAAAAAGTAGTTTTGACATTTCGGGGTAAAACTTAAATGCGTATTTAAAACAATTAAGAAATTGTATCCCGAAATATTTATAAAGTATGATTTGTGTTACAATAAATCCAATTACGTGCGAACAGATCAATGCATAGGCTGCTCCTATAAATCCAAAATTATGTATCATCACATAAGTAAAGCCTACATGAATAACAGCAATGAAAGTAATGGTCAAGAAATTCAAGCCTGGCCTTCCGGTAGAATCGATGATGATGCCGAACTGTTTTAAAAATGCGAGGAACATTCCGGTAATAGCAATGAACTGCAGAAAAGGAACAGCCTGAAGAAATTTTTTGCCGGCCAGTATCAATATAATAAATTTAGGAAAACAAACGATAAAAAGTATCATCGGCAGTATCACACAAAGTGTTGCTCCGACCGTTTTTTCGTAGTAATATTTTATCAGGCCTTTATTTTCTGCATTTTCTTTTTTTGAACTTTTGGGAAATAAGATATCGCCCAACACCTGTGAAGGAATATCCGCCAGATTAATTACTCTGGAAGCAATGCTGTTTAGGCCCGACATTGCAGGTCCGATCGCAGGTCCGAGCATCGATGACGTCATCATTTGCCCTGCGCTCCCAAACACCTGCGTACTGATGCCCGAACCCAAAACAAATTTTCCGAAATGCCAGAGTTTGCTGAGCCATATTTTCGATAGAATGAATTTTCTGCTAAGGAATTTTTTTACACAGAAATATCCTGCAATGGCCCCGGCAAAAATTCCGGCACTGTAAATGATCACCAACACGTTGAGGGAAATGGTAGATTTAAAAATAACATACAGCACGATCAGCAGTAAACTTAGTCCCTGTCTGAAAAGATAAGTGTAAAACAAACCTTTGAAATGTGATTTTCCATACATGATCCATTCAAAGTGCGAGAATGGGATCAGTCCGATCATACCGGTAGAAAAAACATATATCATGGAATCTAAGCCCGGTGCATTTAGTTTGTGTGCAATGGGTGCCGCAAAAATCACTAACGGAACGGCAAGTATAATTGTGATGAGCGTATTCAAAAAAAGCGCTGCCGATAAAACATATTTGTGATCTTCTTCGGTACTATGATTTACATATCGTATCAATGAAGTTTTTACCAACGCCTGCCTTACCAATTCCACCAGCCCAACAAGGGATAAAAATATACCCCAAATGCCCATATCTGTGGCTCCGTCGGAAAATCTCCGTGCCAGGATCATGGTGCTGATCACGCCAAAGATGGGAACAGATAATTTTTGAAGACCATTGTATAAGCCCGCAGATATCCAGCCGTTATATTTTCCAGTAGTTGTCATGATCAGCCCGCTGGCAATTATTTTTTAAGCACTTTAGATTTAAAAACAGCCTTGCTGATATCCCACATTGCACTCATTGCAACCTTAAATTCTTTTCCCATGCTGCGTGGCGGAAAAAAATCATCAGCCCATTCTTCTTTCCATTCGTGCGAAAAATATTTTCTGATCTCGGGATCGGTTGGTTCTATTACATAATTAAAATCACTGTCCCACTCAATTCTTACCGTCATAATGTTGGCATGCGTACGTTCTACAATTTTAAAACCTACACTGTGTTTGGGCAGATAATCCTGTACCAACCAGCCCAGGTAATAGGCATTTCCAACAAAACCTAATTTTGCTTTATCTACAAGATATAAAGTGTCTTTATGTTCATGCAGAATCCATTTATGAGATTCTCTTGGCGCCAGGACTTCGCCTAATAAAGAAGGTATTTCGATATACCCTTTTTTACCGACGCGGAATATTTCGCTTAAAAATTTTACAGGGTCTTCCACATGTTCCAGAACATGGCAACAGATCACATAATCAAATTCCTTATCTGCAAAAGGCAAACGTTCACCGTCTGCATTAATAAATTTCTGATTGTTGAGTACTTTGATATCACCGCTGCGGTGATAATTGGTATCGGTATATTTATCTACCACTACATTGGCGCGTGGGTGTGGATTGTGGCCTCCGCCAACATCGAGCACATGATCGCTGCTCCTGATCTTTAAATCAAACCTGTTTTTAGGATTACGTAATTTCATATAGTTCAGTAAGGTTTTGTAATTATTGCACCTGCACAGCTTTCACCGGCTGCAAAGTTGTTCTTTTTTTCTCTAAAGAGAACAGCCATCTCATATTCATTTTCACTGCCAGTTTATACATCATAACGGGAACTAACAGCCCCAATATCACACCACTTGCAAACAGCACTGGAACATTATGTATATGCAAGACTTTCGTCATGAACACCCTTACAGATGCCAGTACGAGTACATGCGCAACATAGATGTACAACGAATGCCTGCCAAGCGCATGCAACCAATTGAGGATCTTTAATTTTTGTAAATTAAATGCAAGGTTTATAATAAAAGCACAACCCAGAAGGGCGATCAGTGCATATAAGAAGGGCTGGTAATATTCTACAAAGTCATAATTCGTACTCTCGTAAGCCAGATTCGCCTTCAGATAATAAACCTGCGATGCAACAAAGGGTAAAAGCAGCACCAGCAATACTTTCCACGACTCCAGGTATTTCCTGTTGTCTGGATTTGTTATCAAACGACTTATTGCGTCTCCTATTGCGTAAAAGAGGTAATAATGGAAAATATCCTCTGCAAATCCCAGTATGATATTATTTTGATAGGCCCAGGCCGAAAAAAGATACAGGATCAGCCCTATGCCGATGTTCTGAATGGGTGACCATTTTAAAACGGCTTTAGCCAGTGCATATAAAACGGTTACATTGAAAAGGCAATACAGGTACCAGAACTGCTCAATTTTGCGGGGCAGATAAAACAGGTACAGATAATCTTTCGGTTCCGGCGGATCATTTACAAATTTTGAAAAGATAAGTTGCAGGGAGATCTGCAAAGTTCCCCATAAAAAATAAGGGTATAAGATCGTTCTTGTTTTAGTGGCTATGAAAGACTGAAGTCCTCTTTTTTTCAGACTGCCTGCAACAAAAACACCAGACACAATAAAGAACAGTGGCATCCTGAAACTGAAGAACATGATATTGGCATGTTGAAGGAACATATAGTTCGTCCAGCCTTCAATATTCGAATTTTTAATTCCTTCAAATACATGGCGGTACAGAACAAGTATGATAGCAATGCCCTTGGCATAATCTATCCAGGTTTGTCTGGCAGGTTTGGTAGTCAGCATCAGCGGTCAGGAATTAATATTTTCTGTGAATACTTTGTTGAGTATAACACCATGATTTTTTTCCCTGAGATCTGCTATGAATTTCATTGAATCCGTATCTACCTGTGAGATGGATGCATCGGCGGCAAAGACGGTAAACACGCCTTGCGCATATTGAATCAGTTCTTTACTGTCTGCATAATAATTAAGTGAAGCGCCTTCAATCAAAATAAAATCAAATTCTTTTTTAAAGCCTTCAAGCAGCGCAGCCATATCAACATTGTATAATGCTTCGGACGGTGTTATATTTCCTTCCCTGCACCCGATGATTTTCAGATCATCATATAAAGTGCTTCCTGTTATTTTAGTAAGCGGTGCATTATAATTGATGTTGGTAAGATCCTGAATGAAAACATCTGCATTCAGATTTTGTGTAAGGCTGTTATTGGTAAAATTCAGATCGATGATCAACACTTTCTTTTTGCTAAGGAGCAGGCTTGTGGCCAATGCTTCTATGGAAGTGGTCTTTCCGGATTTTTTTTGCGTACTGGTAAACAGGAACACCTGTTTGCCGCTGTTGAGTAATTCGTAACGGAGTTTGCGGATATTATTTTTAAATACAGCCTGCTGCAAGAATTTTTTTCCTTCGTTATCCTGTACCACCATTTCTGTTACCGGTGTTTTTTTAAGATCTACTTTATTGAGGATATTAGCGATCTTGAGTTTTGATTGTTTGCTGAATATCGCCGGTGTTTTTACAGATGAATCAAATATTTCTACAAAAATAAAAAACACAGCAGCCAGGAAAAAAACAGAGATGCCTGCCAACGCCATCTTGACAAATATTTTTTTAGATTCAGGTTCTACTGCAGGTTGACCAACACGCGTCTGGATAAAATTAGACGTTGGATCATCGCGCATTAAACCCTGTACCTGGGAATATTTATCTTTAAGATTCGCAAGCTGCTTGCTCTCCATATCCGATGTATTTTGCAATATCCCGATCTTGATATCGCTCCCCGGATTTGAATTGGTAATGCCGGTATATTTTCTGATGCTTGCATTATACTGATCAATAGTAGTAGATGCAGCATTCATCAGCGCTGTTTCTTCGTTGATGGAATTTTTAACCGCGTCAATATTTTCAGTTGCTTTGGCAACACTGCTCCCGCTTTTTGATTTGAGAATTATTTCTGAACGGATATCATTGATCTGTTGCAGCAGGGCCGCATCATTATTTCCTTTACGGGCCAGTTCAGCAACGAGGTCATTTTTTTTATTGGTGAGCCTGATCACTTCATCATTATTGGTTGTTGTAACGGTAGTACCGCCTGCCTGCAACGTGTTGAGCTTGTCTTTAAGATAAGCGATCCTGTTGAAGTGTTCGTTGTATTTGCTTTTTTCTTCTGCAAGACTTGACTCCAGGCTTTTCACGGTTTCCATAGCACTGGTAGCAGCGCTGGTGGCGTCAACGGTTCCTTGCCTGGTCTTCTCGGCTATTAATTTTTGGTTCAGCGTATCTACTTTATTCTGTTGCGCATCCATTGCGTCTTTTATCCGGGTAGCATTTTCTTCAGCGCGCCTTCCATTAAGTGTACGGTAATAATTTAAAAATTCATCTCCCATTGCATTAACCACCGTTGCCGAAAGTTCCGGATGTTCTGAACTGTAAAGAATATCAAGATAATCGGTTCTTTCTACTCTGCTGATCACAAGATTTTTCAACAGGTTAAAATAATCGTACTGATAAAACTTGAGGTACTCCAATGTTTTGCGGTCGTCTTCATTATCTGAACTGAGCAATTCATTTTTAGTTACCTTCTTCTGCAATTTAAGGATCAGTGAATCACGGTTCATCGATCTGTAAAAGCTGCTTCCTGTTTCTTTTACGGTTAATTTATGATAGGCATTTTCCGGATGTTGCAGATCATGCAGCATTAATTTGTAAGAGATCATTCCTACAACCTGTGGAGATTTAAATGTTTCAATAACATTATTGAATTTTACTTCAGCTCCGTTAAGATCCGCTTCTGTAGTACCATCCGTGAGTCTTACCTTTTCGGCAGTAAAGCCGGTGGAGTACTGCGCAAGCGATTCAAATACAGGCTTTTTATTGAACAGGAAGGCAAAGGCAGCAATTGCTGCCAGACCGGACAGTGCAATGATCAGCCATTTCCGGCGATAGAGTATGCGTAAAAAATAGAGTAAATCCATTTTAATCAGGTTGGGTTTGAGTTAAGCAAAAATAAATCAGTGGTTGTACTAAAAAAATCTGGTATCCGAAGATACCAGACTTTGTAAGATGTGGCTTTTCTAGTTAACTTTTATAAGTTTTACCGAACTTGTCAGTTTTCCGTCTATTAAAACATTCACATAATAACTGCCCGGTGCAATGGCAGCGCCTCCTGGTAAGTTCAGTGATACTACAGCTTTACCTGCAGTTACATTTAATGACCCGCTGCGATAAACCAATTTCGAATTCAGGTCATACAGCATTATTGTTACGGATGAAGCAGTTTTATTATTTACTTCAACCTGTATTTTACTGGCGAAAGGATTCGGAAATACTTTGATAGCATCTGAAGCAACTTCATGCATAACAACAGGAGAAGCGATCAAAGAAGATGAACCGGTAACTACAGCCGTTCCTGCCTGCGTACCCACACCCGTGCGGCCATCATCTGTGCCTACCACATCAGTTCCTGAAGGTTGCGACGGTATCATCATATTATTTCCAGAGCTGTCTCCACTTTCCGGTGCGCCGCTTGAAGGAATTGTATTACTGTAAGATTCGATAGTGATAGCACCAAGGAAACTATAAGGTGAACCTGCACCTGTTGAAACATCCATTGTTATTTCACCATCTGCGTTTGGACTGATATTATCCAGGTAAACAACTTTTGAATTGTTCCTGTAACTGTTCAGTAAAGCTGTTCTTCCATTGATGACATAAGAACCAAACATGTAAGAGAACCAATCTGAGCTGGAGAATATACCGATACGGTATCTCTTTGTCTGATCAAGTTTTGTGAATTTGATCTGGCTCTGCTGACCTGCATCATTCCACCAGCTACTCTTCTGTACATTGTCGGGGAAGATACCATTCTGTCCGGTTATACCACTATAGTGTTCGCCGTTGAATTGTTTGGTAACCACCATATCAACTCCTGTGCTTAAAGACGTTTTGTCTTTCAGATTGCCTAAAGTGTATCCATTGGTTGGTGCAGCATCTGTACTGTTCCATGGAGCTCCCTGTGTAAAGGAAACATCGATATTGATCAGGGTTGTTTTTCCGGAAATGATAGACGAAGCGATATTGGTAAAATTACTTTCGCCTGAGCCATTCACTGCCGATACCTTGTAATAATATTTGGTATTGCCTGATAGTCCGGTATTGATATATGTTGTTGCATTTGCTGCAGTAGTAGTAACCAGAGAATAAGATCCGTTCTGTGATGTAGAACGATATATCTTATAACCGGTTTCATTATTAGCCCTGTCTGCCCAGGTGAGATTGATACGGTCGCCTGCAAGATCAGATTCTGCAAAAAGATTGGTTGGTCTTAACGGAGTGGCCGCACTTGTATATTCCTGTATCACTACCGCATTGAGGTTGATGAACGATGCAGATGCTCCTTTTGTAATGGTTGCCTGCAGTACGCCTGAAGCATTTGGAGTAAGTCCGTTCAACTGCACTGTCTTGTTACTGTTATACCGTGCATTTAATGTCACCGATTGTGCGCCGTTGGCAAAAATAACCGAACCATCATCACCTGCATTGGTGCTGCAGAAGAATACAAGATTGTATTTTTTTGCTGGATTCAATCCGGCAAATTCCATTGTTCTTGCACTTGTTGATGAAGTATTGATACTGCCCTGAATTACATTGTCAGGGAAGATTCCTGAGTTGTCACCGGTGGTCATTCCATACATGAAGTTTCTGTCCCACTGTTCCAACAGTTTCACACTGAATCCTGTGTTCACGCCTACGTCGTCATTCAGGTTGTTCACTAACAAATTTGCAAATGGATAAGCCAGTGAATTATTCCATGGAGCAGCCTGTGGCACACCGCCTTCTGATGGCTGAGGTCCGAAGTTAACATACACAGAACGTGTGCTGTTGTCTGCAACATAAATATCAAATGTTCTTGTTATAGAAGCACCATAGTTATCTGTTATTTTAACCGTAACATTTTTATAAACGCCCAGGTCATTGATACCCGGAGAAACTGTGATCTTACCGGTGCCATTGGAAATATTCTGATAAGATGCGAATGCAGGAAGATTACTTACTGCAATGGTTAATACATCACCTGCATCATCTGTTGCATTGATATTTACAACAGTACTTGCTGCAGCTTTTACAAATACATCATTCAGTGCATTAAACACAGGAACTTTGTTTACAGTGGTAGCACTTACAGAACCTGTTTGTCCTGATGTACCATAATTATTGGTCGCTGCTATTTTGTAATAGTAGGTAGTGCTGCTTAAAACAGTATTGTCTGTATAAGTAGTATCATTTGCATTGGATGCACCCGCGTTCAGTACTGTAAAAGGACCGGCCGCACTGGTAGACCTGTACACGAGATAATTATTCTCATTGTAAGCAAGATCTTTCCATGTAAGTTTCACATATCCGTTCGACAGTGCTTCAGCTGCAAGATTTACAGGAAGGATCGGCGTGGTAAGATCATCAAAAGGTTTATCCAGTACAAGTGCAGTCAGGTAACCTACCTGTGTGCCTGCGGCTTTGCTCATATTAACAGTAATGTTACCGCTTGCATCAGGACTAAGGCTACTGAAGGTTACGGTGTTCTGTGTATTGTAATGAACATAGAGTGATTTCTGAACACCATTGATGCTGTAAACCGTAGTACCATTATCAACAACACCTGTATAGGCACTGCTGGCGAATAATGTTACATTATACTTCGCAAGCGTACTTAATCCGGTTATTTTCATATCAACCGTTTCAGGCGCGCCGAATATTCCGAAATAATAATAGTCCTTGATAACGGCATCAGGATATACACCTGAATTATTTCCTGTTACAGCACCCTGATCATAAGTATTCCATGCGCCACCAACAAATTGCAATCCTGTTGAAGTTGATATTCCAGAACTGTTCAGCAGATTGCTTGAAACTGCCCCGGTAATATTATTCCATGGTGCAGAAGCGGCGGGACTTGTGCTGTTTTTTATACTGATATATGTTTTTTCTGAAGCTGGGGGAGCATCTGTAACTGTAACATTAATGAGGATTGTTGCCAGGCCATCAGTACCATCGGATACTTTGGCAGTTAATGTGTAGTTACCGGCATGGGCATATCCTGGATGCAGGTTCAGGGTTGCGGCTCCGTTAATATTGCCACTGATTCCGGCAAATGATGGAGGTGATACCAGTGACCATACCAACGTACCGTTACCATCCTGATCAGTAGCACTGAGTGGATAATTTGTATTGGCACCTTCACTGATGGTGATATTGTTTACAGGTGTTGCTACCGGTTGGTAATTTGCATTAACAGTAATGGTAAATGCTGTTGTGTCTTTACCACCATTGCCATCTGCAGCAATTACAGACATACTGAAACTTCCCAGGTTACCGACTGTTGGATTTAACAGCAGACTTGCCGTACCATTGCCCCCGGTAAAAGTAGCGAATGAAGGAACGTTCAGTGCAGTCATGCTGAGGTTTTCACCATCAACATCAGTAGCTGTGAACGCAACAGTTTTCTGTGATGCATAACGCATAGAGAAACTGGCAACTTTATTAATCACCGGTTTATTATCCAGTGTCCTGGTCATTGCCTCTGAAGTGAATACAGAATTTCCGCCGAGACCTACTGCCCTTACTTTATAATAATAATTTGTATTGGCAAATAAACCATTGTCATTATAGGTTACCTGCGAAGTATTATTCGGATCGATTACTGCGAGTAACCTGAAGCTGTTATTGGTAATAGCAGAGCGGTATATTTCAAACGAAGTTTCATTATTTGAATTGTCATTCCATTTTAAAGAAATATTAAAAGGCGATTGTGCGGTTGGAATCAGGTTCGATGGAGTTGTTGGAACTGCAGGAAGATCGAAAGTTGTATCGGCCTGTAGCGTTTGTGTCATCAGTGAACTATCACTGGCTGGATTAACCGGCTCAGTCAGAATTAAAACATCATCAATCAAACCGCCGTAATTGGTATTGGCCGCAGATGAATTAAAGGCATTGCTTCCGTTGGTAGCTCCGAGACGCGATAATCCGGTAGAAGCAGCAAGTGAACTAACTCCAAGACTGGTAGAAACTTTTTCAACACCATTGACAAATACCTTCAGCACATTTACATTGTAAACTACTGCTACATGATTCCAGCCTCCGTTTACCCAATTAACATCACTGGCAATAGCATTTACAGTAGCAGTATATCTTATGCCACCGCTTGCAAGGCCGGCCTGTAGGGTATTTGTATTAAATCGCAGTGCTACACCATTGTCAGAACCACCAAGATCAAATATAATTTTATTGGCAGCGCTTACAGTTGTTGCCGTTGGTTTGATCCATAATGAAACTGTTCGGGTAACATAACCATTGCTTGGAAATGCGCCGCTTGCGCTGAAAGGCATATCAGCATACTGGCTGGTACCATTTAATGATAAAGATTGTGTTCCTTCCTTTTTGTCAACTGCAGTAAAAGTTGGAGCACCCACACCTGTTAATGTACGGGTAGCTGCATTTACAGAACCACTGATATCAGTAAAGTCGCCGTTCATTGGCCAATTTGCTTCAACAGTGCTGATGAAAGCTGATTGACCATTGACATTTACTGATCTTATTTTATACCAGTATTTTGTTCCGCCTGTTAAGCCTACAGAATCCACATAACTTGTTACACCTGCACCCACAGTTCCTACCGGCAGATAAGTTCCGTTTTGCTGATTTGATCTCACAATTTCAAAACCGGTTTCATCCGTGCTGTTATCCGCCCAGTTAAGTGTAATTGATTTATATGATGTAGCTGTTGCTACAAGGAACCCTGGTTTAGCTGAAGGTGCGGGTAATGTTACCTGATTTGCAAATGCATTATCCGGTATCTGAACCAGATCCGGTATCCCTGCAGCAGCACACTGCCAGTATACCCTCATTGTCTGACCACCATTTCTTTCAAAGAAAGTTGCCGCAATTGAATGCATTCCGGCAGTCAGAAAAATACTTCCCTGAACAGCCACATCTCCATGCAGACCGTCATTGTCTACTACCGGAGTGGCTCCGTAACTATATGGCACGTCAATATAAAGTCTGCTTCCATCATCAGAAATAGTCTGGAAAGTATAAGTTCCGGTTGCAGGAATAACGATATTCCCCTGCCAAAGGAATCCAAAATAGTCCTCAGATTGGCGCAGGTTCAAATCAATATTTGCAGTAATGCCTGATGCAACAGGAGTGATTGCATTAAAGTCGGGCAATTGCAGCCAATCTGACCCCTGGTAATATTTGTAATTAATTCCTGTTAATACCGGAACACCGGTCACCTGATTACTAAACGGAGAAATATTGCCGGTAACATCCCTTGCTTTTACTGAAAAAGCGTAAGGTTGCAATGCCGTCAAACCATTTATAGTAAAGGTTGTTGTTGGAGCCGAAATACTGTAAGTCTTGGTTCCGTTAACATAAATATCATATTTATAAACGCCTATATTATCTGTTGAAGGATCCCAGGCAATTGTTACACTATTTAATGTACTGGTAGTTACAACCAGGTTGGTGGGGGCAGATGGAGCAATGAGATCTGATTTTGTTGTAGCATTTACTTCGCTGCTGATAACAGATGCGCCACCAGCATTGACTGCCCTGATTACATAATAGTATTTCGTATTGGCTGCAAGTCCTGAATCCAGGTGTGAAATCACATCAGCAGGTTTTACTGCAACAAGTTTATAGTTGGATCCCTGTGTAGTACTTCTGTAAACTTCAAAAGCAGTTTCATTATAAAGTGGTGCAGGGTTATCATTCCAATCCAGCTGAACAGTACTATACGACATAGCAATTGCAGATAAATTGGATGCCTTATCGGGTAAATTTGCCCCGTTGGCAGAAATAACAGAGAAAGGAGCAGAGAAATCGCTGCTGCAACCAAACTGTTCTGTTACCATCGCCTTGTATTGTCCTACCGGTGCGTTATAGGTGCTTGAATTACTAACCAGTGCATTGTCATTCACCCTCCGCCATTCGTAACTCGCATAGGTTGTGGGTAAAGCAAGTGGAACAGTTGTACTTCCATCGGGTGCCGGTAAAACGCTACTATACATGCCTCCAATCTGTATTGGTGGAGTAACTGTTCCCTGTTTTTGAGTAATATTTACAGGAAGAGGCGACCACAATGACCAGTTTGAACTGGCTGTTCGCTTAAATCTACCTCTGTATTGTCCATAAGCACTTACATGAAGTGTATCTGAATTTGCACCCGCAATAGTAATATTGTCTTTCTGCCATTCGTAAGCAAAAAAGCCAGGTTGAAGTGCCAGTTTTACACTTACAGCTTCGTTCGGGCAAAATGCTGTACGTTGATAATAAACAAGTGGATTGGCTTTGTGGGCTGCATTGATGAAAGGCCAGAAACCGGGCTCCGCCCAGAAACTGTACCAGCAACCGTGACCTTCATTCGGGTAGAGTGAATGAGCAATATTGCCCCCAAGTTTTTTAAAAGTATCGATAAGATAATCTACAATTCCCGGAGCAGGATTATTATCCTGACCTCCATTAGCTACCCACACCGGAACTGTAAGAAAGGTAGGCATTTTATCTACGTATGGGTTTGCAGCAGCACTGATTGGCGTTATGCTGGAATATCTTCTTGCATTTTCAGGAGTCTGCACTATTTCCCAGGTAGCCTGTCCACCGGCAGAAAGTCCATTTACATTAACCCTATCCGGATCAACTTTCACATATTTGGCCATCGTATCCAGTACTTCTCCGATCACTCCGAAATAACCCTGTAAGGTACCGCTGTTACTTTGCGGACATAAAATGAAACCATCAAATGTACTGTCGTTCACATGATCGCCAAAAGTTTGTCCACCGTGAAGCAGCTGCAATTCATTATTGTATATGTTCGCCCATTCTCCCAGTCCATGCAGAAAAACCAATACCGGGTAAATTTTCCCATCTGCTACATTGTGTTTATAACTTTTAGGAAATTTAAGCCTGAAGACCATTCCTTTGTAGATATAAGATTTATACCCATAATTGAATGGATTCCAGTCCAGAACGGTACTATGTCCCCATTTATTAATGTTGTAATTATTCCAGGCCGGAGCTGCGGGCTGGAAACTGGAAGTGAAGATCACATCCGGATCGTTCGGGTTAAGAACGTTTGCCTGTCCTTTTACAGAGGTATTTGCAAAAGTCATTAAGATGACAGAGATCAGGGTGAATAAAAGTTTCATTTTGTTGGTTTATTTTTTTTAACTGTGGTTCGGTGTTGTCAGGTAAAGCTGAGGCTTGTCAGGAGGAGAATGGATTTTAAAAGTATAGAGTTATAATTTCAGACTGTACATTATAATACAGGTACGAATTATAAATAATTCAACGAAAACGAGCTTTTCGGATTGGAAGTTAATTAGGTTTCAGAAAAGGAACTTAGACTTATCGTCTTTACTTTGGAGGGAAGTATGGCGTAAAATTAATCAATAAATCGAAACGAGCAAATAAATTTTTTTAATCTGCATACAACAAAGTGGTTATTTTTAGGTTTTTTAGCCGGGTTACAGTCTATAATTAAATTACCCTGCTATTTTAAACTAATTCTTACTGTAAATGACGTTTCTAAAAATTATTTTCTGGGTATCCCTGGGCATTATTTTTTATAGTTATCTGGGTTACGGACTGCTTATCTGGATGTACCTGAAAATAAAATCCTGGTTTTCAAAACCTGTTCAGGCACCTGTTACGGGCGTGTTTGAACCTGATGTTACCCTCATTGTAGCCATTTATAATGAAGAGGCTTTCATTGAAAAAAAAATAGCCAACAGCTTTCAATTAAATTATCCCGAAGCAAAACTCAAGATCATTTTTGTTGCAGACGGGTCTTCTGACAATACTGTAAATATTATCAGTAAATATCCGGCTATCCAGTTGCTTTATAAACCTGAGCGGCAGGGCAAAGTGGTTGCTGTTAACCGGGCAATGCAATATGTAACCACACCATATGTAGTTTTTTGCGATGCCAATACGCTTTTAAATACTAATTGTATCCGTGAAATTATAAAACATTACCAGGATCCTGCAATTGGCGCGGTGGCGGGAGAAAAAAAGATCATTGATCTTTCCGAAGATCAGAATGCTGCGGGTGCAGGAGAAGGGTTGTATTGGAAATATGAATCCTTTCTTAAAAAATTAGATGCCCGTTTTTACACGGTAGTAGGTGCAGCCGGTGAATTATTTTCTGTACGAACAGAACTTTACGAGCATGTATCAGGTAATATTCTTCTGGATGATTTTATGATTTCCATGAAAATATGCAGAAAAGGATTCCGTGTAATGTATGAGCCTGCTGCGTTTGCCACGGAAGCGCCGTCCATGACAATGAAGGACGAACAAAAAAGAAAGATCCGTATCGGCGCAGGTGGCTTCCAGTCAATTTTTTTATTAAAAGACCTTTTAAATATTTTTAAATACGGAAAACTTTCCTTTCAATACATATCACACCGTGTTTTGAGATGGGCAGTTTGCCCGCTGCTGCTATTATTTGTTTTGGTGACCAACCTGTCTATATATATATCCAATAGAGAATTCCTGTATGGAGTATTACTGCTGCTGCAGGTATTATTTTACGCAGCAGCTATAACGGGTTGGTTTTTTGCACTTCGTAATCTGAAAATAAAAGCACTCTATATACCTTATTACTTTATTTTTATGAATGCGGCGTTGTATTTAGGTTTCTTTCGCTTTATTAATAATAAACAAAGCGTTTTGTGGGAAAAAGCTAATAGAAAAATATAATTGTGTGTATTATATTTGTATCACAACATTATTAAACACAAAAATCTATAGTAAATAAAAAAAATTACCCCTAAAGTGGTATTGGTAAAAAAAAAAATTGAAAATAATTTTGTAATTACAATTTAATTGGTATTTTTACGGTGTTAAGATAACCCCCGCA
>JBDUCW010000156.1:0-10012 GCA_040003235.1 Ferruginibacter sp.
TATTCACTTTTGGTGTAACCGATTTTACGGATAACGCCACGTGCAATTTCCTGCACATCGAGATATGCTTTACTTTTTACTTCACCTGCCAATACAACCTGGCCGGTAGTTACCAGTGTTTCACAGGCAACCTTACTGTTAGGATCGAAAGCCAGGAAGTTATCGATTAATGCATCACTGATCTGATCAGCTACTTTATCAGGATGTCCTTCACTTACAGACTCTGATGTAAATAAATACGCCATTGTAAAATTTTTTTTTTAGGGTGCAAAGATAGGGTTGTAGAATTAAATAAAAAAAGCAATATCCCGGACATTACGGGATTGATTGCGGCCACAATAACGGTTACATTGTTATTTATAGTATGTGGCTTCTGCTTTTTTATTCCATACAGAAAATTGTTTATGAAATAAAGGCAGCATTCTGATTTTTCATGAACTGAAAAACAGTCTTATATTTTTGAGTAAATGATATGCAGCCGCAGCCTGTAATTGGCGTTGGTACCCGATCCTACTTTAACTCTTCCATAAGCTAGGCTGTTGGAAAATGCAATGGAAGAAAAAAGATAATCCGGGTAACTGATCTCAAATGGTGCATATAATCTCAGGTCATAGTTCCGGTTCGTGGTTCTGCCACGTGTTACCATATTCTGAACGTACCTGGAAATATTGAAATTATAAAAACCGATATCAGCACCCACCAGATTTTTCTTATGTCGAAGATATCCTCCGAAATAAGTAAAGTCAATACCCCCGGTGCTCGGATAATAGGAATACGCTTCATTCGGGCTCAGATCATAAGGCAAAGGTCTCCATCTTAAATTGGCAGTATCGATCGCATCAATATAAAGATAATTGGGCGGCGCAAGCACATTGCTTTTAAGATCAGGAAATATCTGTTCTACAATAATTTCAGCGCGATGAATAATGCGGTTGGACAATGTATCGAGTTGCGGTATATGAAGATTTACGTAAGTCCCGGGTGTTGTCTGCAGATAAAGCGCATCTGCTGCCCCATTGGAAGAAGGCGGGTTGTATTCTGCAGTTGCGCGGTTCCTGTTTACATAATTAGCCCTTGCTGAATAAGCAATATCCGTTGTTGCACCAGTACTGAAGGTCAACGTTGTAAACGTTGTGTCGATCTTGCCTGCGTTGCGTCTGCGGAAATGGACTTCCAGCCTGGTGGTAGCATCGGAAAGGTTTACGTAGAAAAGCCCTTCTCCTGCAGAACTGTCAGCTACAACAGCAAAGCCTTTGAATTTAGTTCTGAATAGTGAATCATTTACAAAAGCATTGTTACCGGTACTGTCCTGTGAAAAAAGAGAATTGGCAAAACCTGCACTAAGTGGTATCCTGATCTGACTGGAAGCGGAATCAACATTATTTCTAAAATGAATAATGTCATTCACACGGCGTGGATCAATAACAGCAGATCCGATCTGTGCTCCCAATGCAGGATAATAATTATGTATCTGGTAACCCGAATCTTTAAAATCAGTAACGCTGTTGGCGATCTGGAATACTTTTAAAGTCTGCGGAACAGTAGAATCTCCGTAATAACCTTTGAAAGAAAGACAGAGTACCACAGAATCAAGCCCGGTTCCGGAAACATTGACCGTATCATTTGGATTACCCCAATAGAAAGGATAAAAGCTGGGTTTTAATTCAACAAAAAGATCGGCATTGGTCTTACCAAAAACAGGATCCTGCGAAATACTTCCGACCACATGTTCATCTGTACTCGCCAAAACTGTGGAATCATTGAAAATTCCCTGGGTTGTATTAATATTAAGTGTTGTTTCAAAAGTGGAAACATTATCAACCGGTGGAATGAGGTCGCTGCCGATGTCAGTTGTATCTAACTTATTACAACTGAGATTTAAAAAGGAAACAGAAAAAAATGCACCTGCAATTATTGGTAAAAATCTTCTTTGCACAATTCTATTTTTTAAAAGTTGGGGTAGTAATTTTTACTTGGCAAGGTCGCCATATAATTGTAAATACTCTGTTAAATCACTTCCTTCATGAAAGGGCAGGATTTTTTTGCCTTTTGCCTTTCCGAATTCCTCCATAAGTTTCTTGTCAATTTTATCAGCGCCAAAAGTAATGGCATCGGAAAATGCAGCACCACCGCGGAACATAGCGGTATTGTTGTTGTCTTTATAGAAGTCAAGTTCTTTTTTTGTTACCTGGTCATTGATCGCGGCAAGCTTTAAAAAATCGGGGCCTACTTTTTCTTTGAATGTATTCTGCCCGATGGTATAAACGATCTTGCTGTGTGCAAATACAGGCTCTCTTTTATAAGCAGATTTTATCAGCATCGGGATAAGGCCGGTCATCCAGCCACTGCAATGAATAATATCCGGAGGCCATCCGAATTTACGGACAGTTTCCAGTGCTCCTTTGCAGAAAAGAACGGTCCGCAATGCATTATCATCAAACCATTTTTCGTTCTCATCTGTAAAAACAAATTTGCGCTTAAAATAATCTTCGTTATCCAGGAAATAAACCTGCAGCCTAGCACTGGGCAGGCTGGCAACTTTTATTACCAATGGATAATCATCCCCGTCGATAGAAACATTAATACCACTGAGGCGTACCACTTCATGCAGGCGATGCCTTCTTTCATTGATACTGCCAAAACGCGGCATAATGCAACGGACTTCCATACCACTGTCATTTGCTTTCACCGCCAGTTTATTCACGGTTTCGGCAAATTCTGTCAACTCCAGGTAGGGTGACATTTCATTGCAGATAAATAAAATCCTTTTCTTTGTTGACATTTACTTTGTATTAATACTTAAGTTTTTCGGGAGTGCAAAGGTACGTTTTTTTTACGGAAAGGAATTGTACAATAGCTCCCGGAGGTAAATATCCATTATAATGATACTATTCAGGAAAGCAGCAGACATCAGTAATTATTTGCAGGATCAAAGAAAAAACAACCGGTTGGTTGGTTTTATACCTACCATGGGAGCGCTTCATCATGGCCATATCAATCTCATTGAGCAGTCTGTAAAACAACAGTTCCTGACCGTCTGCAGCATATTTATAAATCCTACGCAATTCAATAACGCTGCTGACTTCTCAAGGTACCCGGTTACCATTGAAAAGGATATTGAACAGCTGGAAGCCGCTGATTGTGATATATTGTTCCTCCCGGCAGTGGAAGAAATATATCCGAAAGGAACAAAGGCACCCACTCACTATGAACTGGGTTTCCTCGAAACAATACTTGAAGGGAAATACAGGCCCGGACATTTCCAGGGCGTTTGCCAGGTAGTGAACCGTTTACTTGATATTGTAATGCCGGATACTTTATATCTCGGACAAAAAGACTACCAGCAATGTATGGTGATCAGTAAAATGATCTCATCACTGGGTTGGGAAAATAAAATTCATATCGCCATATCGCCCACTATCCGTGAATCTGATGGGCTGGCTATGAGCAGCCGGAACATGCGCTTAACCACCGAAGAACGAAAACGTGCAGTACTTATTTCAGCAACATTGCAATCTATTAAATCAACTATACAACCCGGACCACTGGACAAACTTAAAAAAAATGCCCGTGAAGAACTGGAAGCCGCTGGTTTTAAAGTAGATTATGCAGAGATCGCTTCCGCGAAAGATCTGCATACAATTGATCATTGGGATGGAAACACAAAACTGGTTGCGCTGATTGCCGCATACCTGAATGAAGTCAGGCTGATCGACAATATGCTCATCAATTAGCAATGCATCATTGATGAAGGATATTATTTTATTCTTTATTGAAATTCAGATGAGTCTCTCCTTAATAACAAACGTGCAACAGTAAACGCAAAACAAATTATTTAGTAACTTGTAGCTGTATGAACAAACGGTTGCTCAATATTCTTAAGTATGTTATTTTCCTTGGAGGAGGCGCCTTCCTGGTATGGTGGCAGTTTCACCAGATGACGGCAGATCAGGAAAAGAAATTCATCTATGCCATTACACATGCAAAATACTGGGTACTGATCCCCGTGATCATCATGGCACTTGCAAGTCACCTCAGCCGCAGCATCCGGTGGCGCATTCTGATAGAACCACTCGGTTACAAACCTTCCATCTTCAATACATTCTGTGCAACCATGGTTGGTTATCTTGCCAATTCATTTTTGCCAAGACTGGGAGAGATCATCAAATGCACTATGCTGGGTAAATATGAAAAAATCCCGGCGCAGAAACTGATCGGTACTATTGTGGTGGAAAGAATTTTTGACATCATCTGCTATATTATTTTTATCATCATCACCGTGCTCATACAATATAAAAGAGTGGGTGACTTTGCTTCTGAAAGAGTAAAAGCCATTAATCAGCACGGCGTTGTTCCTCTTTGGGTGAAATTGCTCATTCTGACGGCATGCATTCTGCTGCTTATTTTTATATTGAGATGGATGTATAAAAAATATGACCAGAGCAGGGTGGTTCAGAAAATCAAATCATTTACTTCAGGAATTGCAGAAGGCATTGCGACGGTAAAAAAATTAAAGAACCGTGGCTGGTTCATATTTCATACAGTCTTTATCTGGTCGATGTACCTGATGCAGATCTATGTTGGGTTTATTGCTGTGAGTGAAGTATCGCATCTGAGCCTTGCAGCAGCCTGTGGTGTGCTCACGCTGGCCACACTGGCCATGATTGTTACACCCAATGGCCTTGGAACTTTTCCCGCGGCGGTATTTTTAGTATTGCAATTATATAATGTAGACAATGTTATCGGCGAAGCATTTGGCTGGCTGATGTGGGGCACAACAACTTTTATCATCCTGTTCTTCGGATCCTTATTCTTTTTGCTGATGGTCCTGGTAAATAATAAAAAAACGCGTGAAACAAACAAACTCAATCCCGTCTAAAATTTATACTGCATCAGAACTGGCTGCAGAACTGCTCCGTTGGAAACTGAAAAATAAAAAAATTGTTTTTACCAATGGCGTGTTCGATATTCTGCATGAAGGGCATATTGCTTCTCTGAGTGAAGCTGCGGTTTACGGAAATATATTAATAGTTGGGGTAAACAGTGATGCTTCTGTAAAAAGATTAAAAGGAGAAAGCCGCCCGGTAAACAATGAACAGTCGAGATGCTTACTGCTCGCCTCTCTGTTAATGACCGATGCCATCATTGTTTTTGAAGAAGATACGCCATTGAACCTCATTACTTCTATTATGCCCGATGTGTTGGTTAAGGGCGGCGATTATACCATTGAACAGATAGCTGGTTCAAAAGAAGTATTGGCCAATGGTGGCGAGGTAAAGATCGTTCCGATCGTTGAAGGATTTTCTACAACAGGCATTATTGCGAGGATGCAGCAATCAAAATAATATTACTGAATTCTTACAAAATCATCAGGCCACTTATTGAAAAAGTAAAAATTATTTTACTGTTCCAGTGGCCAGACGAATATTAAGATCTTTTTTATTTTGCCTTCTGCGGTATTGGCTTAAATCCATTTTTCCGGATGGTACCAAATTCTTTTACAATCCCAACCATTGAAGTGAAGTTGAGCGGGAACTCCAGCAGCACATGCGTGAAGCTCAGGAAGAACAGCCATTGCAATCCTACTCTGTAACTATATGCATACAATGCCAGTGAGATCAGCCAGACAATGATCACCACCACAAATCTTGCCTTGGGTACTTTATGCCAGCGAATCACTTCTGTTTTACTGAACCAGTTTAAATAATGATACATGTATGCGAATGCAATAAATCTGGTTACAATAATTCCTGTGGAAGAATGAAACACTCTTTTCGTCCACTCCAGATCATAAAAATGCTGGTACTGTTCATTGGTAGTAATGGTTGCGGGAATGGTCAGTTTCTGATCAAAGAACCTTGAAAGTATTTCCTGGTTCAGACTGAAAAAACCTGTATTCGATAACGGTGTCCCATAAGCCTGTTTCCCATATTCGGTAACATGCACAAAACTCTGCTCCCTGAAAAGAAAGAACAGCAGTAAGGGACAGATCACCAATACCACTACAGACCAGATGCCTGATTTGCTCCTGCTTTTCAATGCACCATACAACATAAATAATCCCGTAAATATATAAACGTGGATCAGCGTGGGAACAAAAGAAGTAAGCAACATTGTAAGGGTACCTTCCTGCGCACCTTCTTCATTCATGTGATCGTTGTACAATGGACCGTATACGCCCATTGAAACGAAAAATACCAGTGCAATACCGACGATCTTTAAAATATGATTTTTTACAAATGCGACGATGATCCCACTGAAAAAAGCAATGAATAAAAGCTTCTGGTAAATATTCCAGCTTCTGGCCATTTCAATATTATCTTCTGTGTTGAAAGGCCACCAATGATAATTGCTTGCAAAATCCCAAAGGCTCAATACCACACCGATTATTAATAACACGAGAAAATCGTATTTACCTTTTGCAAAATACTGGCGGTCATGCAGCCAGCTGATCTCGGTAAGATAATGTAACGGGCCCATGAAGGCATATGCAAATAAAAAAACTTCAAAGGGCATGATAAAGGCAGCAATGCAACTGAAGATCATCAGACCGATGTTCAGCGTATTTATTCTTGTATCTCTTGTCATTACCAAAAAATATTTTTTGAAACAGAAACGAATTAAATGAAAATAAGTTAGTTAATTTGATGAATATCAAAAGCTGTTTTATCTTTAAAAAAGCCGTACAGCATTTCTTTTTTTCAGTGGCCAAAGATAAGCTATTGTGCCAAAACTAAATTTACCCAAACGCGAATAAAATTATAAAACGAACCTTTATGAAACTATGGTTATCTTTTCTGCTCACATTTTCAATATTGCATCTTTCGGCCCAGAAAGAATTAACCAAAGACACACCCGATGGAAGAATGACTTTGAGTGATGCAGGGGCTTCGTATTTTGCAAATCTTTCATTAACCTGTGCAAGCCAGGTATATCCGCATTATTATAATGAACACCAGATAAAAGCCGCTACCGATCTGAAGACACCGGAGAAATTATGGCCCTCTTTCTATGGCTGCTTCGACTGGCATTCAGGCGTGCACAATCATTGGGCACTGGTAAAATTATTAAAGAACTATCCCAATATTCCCGAAGCAAAACTGATCCGTGAAAAACTGGAGCAGAGTTTCAATGCACAGAATATTCTGCAGGAAGTGGATTATCTTAAAACACATGCAGACGAAGCTTTTGAATTTCCTTACGGCACATCATGGTTATTGAAAGTTGCCGACGAACTCGTTAACTGGAACGACCCTAAAGGAAAGGAATGGCTGCAGCATCTTGCACCATTGACGAATTATATCTGCAGTAATTATATGCTGATATGGCCGCAGATCGCTGAAGCAACCTATACCGGTAACCACTATGCCAGTTCACTCGGACTTTCATTTGCCCTTGACTATGCCAGAAGTGTAAAGAATGATTCGCTGGAAGCAGTCGTGATCAAAGCTGCCAAGAAATTCTATAACCCTGTAACCAATTTTCCATTGGCGAAAGAACCTTTTAATTATGATTTCATGTCGGCCGGATTGCTCATTACCGACCTGATGCGTAAAATATATACCACAGCTGAATATGAAAAATGGCTGAAAGCTTTTTCGCCTGACCTGTTTACAATTGCAGGCGTAAAAAAAGTATTGGCCATTGAAAAACTGACAGATCATACCGGCTTTGCTTCACATTTTGATGGCTTTCACCTGAACAGGATCTGGTGCATTAACGGCATGCTGAAATCCTTATCGCCGCAAGCACTTGCACCGGAAGTAAAAAAAGCATGGATCACCGCGCAACGCGATATGTGGGACTATGCACAGGAAAGCATCGGCAAAGGAAATTATGATGTTGATCATTGGCTGTCTTCCTTCTCCGTGTTTGCGTTGATCGGTTATGAGAAATAAATAAAGTAAAAAGGGAAAGTAAAAAACTTTTATACACAATAACCTTTGACCTTTGACCATAATAAAAACTTAACATTGGTTCCAGACAGTTTTGTGCATCTTGTGAAAAATATCTGTGGTTTGCTACAATGAAGAAAAGAAAAATTATTGCACGGGATATCAGTTGGCTCTCCTTCAACAGCCGCGTACTGCAGGAAGCAGATGATGAAACTGTACCATTAAAAGAACGGATCAAATTCCTGGGCATTTTCAGTAATAATTTAGATGAGTTCTTCCGTGTACGTGTAGCCGCGCTCAGGCGCATGATACAGTTCGGCAGCAAGGCAGGCATGCACCTCGAAATTTCGCCCGAAACAATTCTTGAACAGATCCAGGAAAAAGTAATGGAGCAACAGGCCGCATTCGACAGGATCTGGAAAGACATTTTAAAAGAACTGCAGAAGGAGAAAATATTTCTTTTAACCGATAAAAAACTCAACCGCGAACAGCGCAGATTCGTTACCAATTATTTTAATGAAGAAGTCCGCAGTAATGTAGTGCCGCTGATGATCGAAAGCATCCAGGAATTCCCTGTGCTGAATGATAAATCGATTTACCTCGCCTGCAATCTTTCCAAAAAAGATAAAAGTATTCCGCGCAAGTTTGCACTGGTATCCGTTCCCGCAAGAAGATTGCCCAGGTTCATCATCCTGCCATCAAAGCAAACTGAAACACATATTATTTTACTGGAAGACATCATCCGTTTTTCTTTACCCAATATTTTTTCTTTTTTTGGTTATGATACTTTTTCTGCACACATTATTAAAGTAACCCGCGACGCAGAAATGGATATCGACAATGATGTATCCACTTCACTCATACAAAAAATAGAACGTGGATTAAAGAACCGCAAGAAAGGCAAGACGGTGCGTTTTGTTTTTGATAAAGAAATAGATCCTTCACTCCTTACTTATCTTGTTCACCGGCTCGGGCTTTCACAAAAGGATAATTTAATAGCCGGCGGCAGCATTCATAATTACAAAGACTTCATCAATTTTCCCGAAGCAGTTTTTTCATTTAAGAATCCGCGCAAGAATCCTTTCCTGCATCCGCAACTGAAGAATGTAAGCCGTGTTACCGATGTGATACTCAACAAAGATGTGCTGCTGAATTTTCCTTATCATTCTTTCGACAGTGTGATCGATCTGCTCCGCGAAGCGGCTATCGATCCGGATGTAGTGAGCATCAAGATTACCTGTTACCGGCTGGCAGAACGTTCCAAAATTGTAAATGCCTTAACCAATGCCGTAAGAAACGGAAAACTTGTAACGGTAGTACTTGAATTGCGGGCGAGGTTTGATGAAGAAGCCAACATCGAATGGAAAGAGGAACTGGAAGAAGCAGGGGTAAAAGTGTTGATCGGGGTACACAATATGAAAGTGCACGCGAAACTCTGTCTCATTAAAAAAAGAATAAACAATCATACCATTCATTATGGTTTTGTTAGTACCGGCAACCTCAATGAAAGAACGGCAACTGTTTATGGCGATCATTGTCTGCTGACTGCCAACAGAAATATCATGGCAGATGTGAACCGCATCTTTCATTACCTGGAAGCGCCCAAAAGCAGGCTTCATTTTTTAAGGGCCTGCAAAACATTGATGGTAAGTCCTACCAACATGCGCAGGCAACTGCTGTTGCTCATTGATAAAGAGATCTTCAATGCAAGACATAAAAAACCTGCAGCCATTACATTGAAATTAAATTCACTGAGTGATGAGGTACTGATCACCAAATTGTATGCAGCGGCATTGGCGGGCGTAGAGATCAACCTCATCGTTCGTGGAATATTCTGTATGCTCACTGAAAATAAAAAATTCAAAGAAGTATATGCCATCAGCATTGTAGATGAATACCTCGAACACGCCAGGGCAATGATCTTTCACAATGGCGGAAAAGAAAAAGTTTTTATTTCTTCGGCAGACTGGATGCGGCGCAATATCGATCACCGCATAGAGGCTGCCTGTCCTGTTTTTGAAAAAGACATCCGGCAGGAACTGAAAGATATTCTTCAGATACAATTGAAAGATAATATCAAGGCAAGGATACTGGACAATGAACTCAGCAACCAGTAT
>JBDUCW010000004.1:0-78892 GCA_040003235.1 Ferruginibacter sp.
GATGGCACTTCGTGAAAGCCTTGCAGCAAAAATCCAGTCGCTTTATTCCACTAAAATAAATCCTGATACAGATATTACCATTACACCGGGAGGCACCTATGCTATTTATACTGCACTCACAACCGTATTGCAACCGGGTGATGAAGTGATTGTTTTTGAACCGGCTTACGATAGTTATATTCCCAATATCGAGATCAATGGCGCCATTCCTGTTTTGATTCCATTGGTATATCCCGATTATAAAATTGATTGGGAACTTGTGAAACAGAAAATAAATTCACGCACAAGGATGATCATGCTGAACAGCCCGCATAACCCAACAGGCGCGGTTTTGAGCAATGATGATATTGTACAGTTACAATCAATTGTAAAAGACAGCAATATTTTTATACTGAGTGATGAAGTGTATGAGCACCTGATCTTTGATGGCAAACAACATGAAAGCATGTTGCGATATCCTGATCTGCTGGAAAGAAGTTTTGTTTGTTTTTCTTTTGGCAAAGTATATAACTGCACCGGATGGAAATTGGGTTACTGCGTAGCTCCAGCGGCATTGATGAAGGAGTTCAGAAAAGTACACCAGTTCAATTGCTTCAGTTGTAACAGCCCGGTGCAATTTGCTTTGGCTGAATTTTTAAAACAGGAATCACATTATCTTCAGCTTGGAAATTTTTTACAAAAGAAACGGGATTATTTTCATTCTTTAATGCAGCAGACAAAATTTAAAGCCCTGCCTTCACACGGAAGTTATTTTCAATTGTACAGTTATGCGGAGATCAGTGATGAAAGCGAAAATGATTTTGCCATCCGTTTAACCAAAGAAAAAAAAGTTGTGACCATTCCTGTATCTGCATTTTATAAAAACGGAATGGATAATAAAGTAGTGAGGTTTTGTTTTGCCAAGAAGAAAAGTACTTTGGAGGAAGCGGTTGAGAGGTTAATTAGCTAAGAGAATAAACGAGTAAACGAGATAAAACGAATATCATTAAAATTCGTGCTTGCGGCTGCCAGATCACTCCAGGAAGCCAGCTCTTTATCCTCCTCTCTTTCAAACTCTTAGCCACCGAATTGCTGCAGGTGATGATCCAGGTGTTTATAAGTTCCCATCGCCCATTGTTCTTTGCTAAGGTTGCCGAAGAATGGATGTTTTTTAGATCCGATCAAAGTTCCCTTGTCTTCGTAAAAACGTTTGATCAGGTTCAGCAATCTTGATTTTTCCTTTTCAAAATCTCTTTCGTCTGCAACGATAAAACTTTTATCGGTTGGCAGACTTTTGGTGAAGGGCTTGTCTTCATATAATTTCTTTTTTAACAAAGGACCGATCAATCCAAGGATAAAATTAGGTTTCAGTTTTTTATCCCCGAAAGCTGTTTCTATCTGGTTACAGCAATGCGCCATCATCTGCGATACATTCATTTTACCCCACTGACCCTGCGATTGCGGGGTTAAAGCATTCACTCTTCTTACTACTTCTTCGTAGGCATTGTTTTCAAATAAACTTTTCATATTGATTTTTTACTTTGATTACACGGATTAAATTCCTTGCTATATCTGTGTAATCTTTTTTAATCTGTGTTATAAAGGTTAGAATTCTGCACTCTTCGGATACCTCGGAAATGCAATCACATCCCGGATATTTGTCATCCCTGTAACAAATAATACCAATCGCTCAAACCCAAGTCCAAAGCCGGCATGTGGACAGGCACCATATCTTCTCGTATCAAGATACCACCATAATTCTTCCGCAGGAATATTGAGCTGCTTCATTCTTTCTTCAAGTTTGTCTATTCTTTCTTCCCGCTGTGAACCACCAACGATCTCGCCAATACCCGGCGCTAAAATATCCATTGCAGCAACTGTTTGTTTTCCGGCCTCGCAATTTTCATCCTGCCGCATGTAAAATGATTTGATATCGGCCGGATAATTAGTTAGTATCACCGGTTTTTTAAAATGCTTTTCTACAAGATATCTTTCATGTTCGCTTTGCAGATCAACGCCCCATTCATTGATGAGGTATTGAAATTTCTTTTTCTTATTATGATTGCTTTCGCGCAAAATTTCAATCGCTTCAGTATAAGTGATGCGTTCAAAATTATTGCTCAGCACGAAATTCAGTTTTTCAAGCAGTCCCAATTCGCTCCGTTCGGTCTGGGGTTTTTGTTTTTCTTCTTCTTCCAGCCTTTGCGCTAAAAATTCAAGATCTTCTTTGTTATTGTCTACTGCGTGCTGAATGATGTACTTAATAAACTCTTCGGCAAGATTCATATTATCCTCCAGGTCACAGAAAGCCATTTCCGGTTCTATCATCCAGAACTCTGCAAGATGCCGGGTGGTATTGGAATTCTCTGCACGGAATGTAGGACCGAAAGTATAGATATCACTGAACGCCATTGCGGCCAGTTCACCTTCCAGTTGTCCGCTTACAGTAAGGTTGGTGCTGCGCCCGAAAAAATCTTCTTTAAAATTTACGCTGCCGTCTTCATTGGTCGGGGCATCATTTACCGGCAATGTAGTTACCCGGAACATTTCTCCGGCACCTTCTGCATCACTTGCGGTGATGATGGGCGTATGCATGTATACAAATCCTTTATCATTAAAAAATTTATGGATCGCATAAGCCAATGCATGGCGCACCCTGAAGATCGCCCCGAATGTATTGGTACGAAAACGTAAGTGTGCTTTCTCCCGTAAAAATTCAAGACTGTGTTTTTTGGGTTGCAATGGAAAAGTTTCCGCATCGCTGTCGCCCAGTATTTCAATGGAAGCTGCTTTCAGTTCTACCTTCTGGCCTTTGCCCAGCGAAGGAATTATTTCACCGGTTGCTTTGATACAGGCGCCGGTGGTAATGCGTTTCAGAAGACCGTCATCAAATTTTCCCAATTCGGCTACAACCTGGATATTATGATTTGTACTGCCATCATTCAATGCTATGAACTGGTTATTGCGGAAAGTACGCACCCACCCCATTACCGTTGCTTCATAATTAGCCTTATCAGTGGCCAGCAGCTCTTTTATTTTTACTCTTTTGTTGAACATATCAATACCATTAAGGAGTGCAAATATAATCAGGATTAAATCTCTTATGCAATATCTGTCATACATCCTTCGATGCAAAGACATGGATGGCCTCACGCAGATGTTATCCACAAAAAATTTCTTGGTTTTATAAAAACACCGTAATATTGCAGAGGAAACGGTTGCGACAACTATCCAATTCAATCACTTCAGTTACCAGGCCGGTTTCCTTCAATCATAAATTTTTCATTTCAATTTCAAGATTTAAGATCGTCTTTTTGGCTTTCAACTATTTCAAATTTTTATGTACGACATTTTACAACTGAACGACATGCTCGTTCCTGAGTTGCTGGACGTAGCAGAGCAACTCAATATTCCACAAGCAAAAAAACTGGACAAACAGGCATTGGTTTATAAAATTTTAGACAAACAAGCGCTTATGAACGCAGATACAAAGACAGACGATGCAGAAAAAGGCAAACGCAAACGCATTGTAAAAACAAGTACTTCCAACAGCAGTGAAGAAGCAGAAGTAATGCAGGAAGCTACCGCAAAAGAAACAGCTGCACCGAAAATTAAAAAAGAAATTGCTGCCAGAAAACCGGCACCGGATAAAATCCGCAAACCGAAAAAAGAAGAAGAACCCGAAGAGCAGGATGGTAATAAACATACGCCAACTCCTATACCTGACGGAAAAGTAATTGCGCCTAATCTGATCAGCCTGCTGCAGGATGATCCCATTGATGAATCAATGGAGGAAGGCGATGAAGACGATGAGAATGAAACTGAAAACGGCAATGGCAATAATAATGAAAACAGTACGCCTGCACAGCACCGTCAATACCCGCAACACCGCAATCAGAATTTCAATATTGAATTTGACGGCATTATCCAGGGTGAGGGTGTATTGGAAATGATGCCCGATGGATATGGTTTCCTGCGCAGCAGTGATTACAATTATTTATCTTCTCCGGATGATATTTATGTTTCTCCTTCACAGATAAAATTATTCGGTTTAAAAACGGGTGATACTGTTTACGGATCTGTCCGCCCACCAAAAGAAGGTGAAAAATATTTTGCTTTATTAAAAGTAGAAACCATCAATGGTAAAAGTCCGGAAGAAGTAAGGGACCGTGTTCCGTTCGATTACCTGACGCCACTTTTTCCTTTTGAAAAACTGAATCTGTGTATGCGTCCAAATGATGTAAGTACACGTATCATGGATCTGTTCACACCCATCGGTAAAGGCCAGCGCGGATTAATTGTGGCACAGCCGAAAACGGGTAAAACGATGTTGCTGAAAGAAGTGGCCAATGCCATTGCAGCCAATCATCCTGAATGTTATCTGATGGTAGTACTCATTGATGAGCGCCCGGAAGAAGTTACCGATATGGAACGCAGCATCAAAGGCGAAGTGATCGCTTCCACCTTTGATGAACCCGCAGAAAAACATGTGAAGGTGAGCGCTGTTGCTTTGCAGAAAGCAAAACGTTTGGTTGAGTGCGGACATGATGTGGTTATTTTACTCGATTCAATAACCCGTTTGGCAAGGGCACACAATACTGTTGCGCCTTCAAGCGGTAAAGTATTAAGCGGTGGTGTGGAAGCAAATGCGATGCAGAAACCAAAACAATTTTTTGGTGCCGCACGTAAAATTGAGAACGGAGGTTCCTTAACCATCATTGCAACAGCATTGGTTGATACCGGCAGCAAAATGGATGAAGTGATCTTTGAAGAATTTAAAGGAACAGGTAATATGGAACTGCAGCTCGACAGAAGACTGAGCAACCGCAGAATATTCCCGGCCATTGATATTGTTGCATCTTCTACGCGCCGCGATGACCTGTTGCTGGAAAAAGATACATTCAAGCGTCTTTGGGTTTTGCGTAAACATATGGCTGACATGAATACAGAAGAAGCCATGAACCTGGTGCTGCAGAATATGAAAGGCACAAAAGACAATGCAGAGTTTTTGACAAGCATGAATGGATAAAAGTTTTACGTTATAAGTAAATACGGATCTTTTAGCCTTATAACTTTCTAAAAAATATATTCGGCCGTCATGTTAATAGCTTGGCGGTTTTTTTATTGGTGAATGGAACGCTGATTTTTATGGTTTTGATGATAAGGGATGATCTTTTTTATAATAATCTCTACTTGCCTCTCAATATTATTTAATTTATTGATTAAGATTTTCAGGCGCTTTGTTATTTTCCATTTTTTAGAAATCTGCGCGATCCCGCCATCATAAAAATCAGCGTTCCACCCGTTACATCACAGATATTACCACTTACTAATTTTCAAAAAGAATTAATTGAATTCATACTATCTTAGTTCTTATAAAATAAAAGTATGTTCGATAAGATCTTTAGCTGGGGCAAAAAGACCAACGATGCTGCTACTTATCCTGCTGTTCATTTCGGCCGCTACAGCGATAACAATAAAACGATAGAAAAAACTGCGCGCTGGTCTGATGCTGACAATCTTTTTAAAGAAAAAAAATATCAGGAAAGCATTGATGCTTTTTTCGATTATCTGAAAGACGATGCCACACAAAATGTACGCGTGCAGCGGAATGGAACTGAGTTTAGTTTTGAAATTTCACAGGGCAGCAAGATCGTCCGTGGTTCTGCAGATGCATCTGCATTAAGGGCAGAAGTAAGTCTTGCAAGAATGCCGCAGCCTTCCGTTCCCGTTATGAGGCGTTTACTTGATCAGAATTTCAGTTTGTATTACAGCCGTTATGCGCTGGACGGCGACCGCCTCTGCATGCGTTTTGAAAGTAATATTGAAACAGCCAATCCCAATAAATTATATTATGCGTTAAAAGAACTTGCCACTAAAGCCGATAAGCAGGACGACCTGCTGGTGCAGGATTTTGCCGCACTGCAATCGCTGGATACAGATCATATTGAACAGATCAGTGAAACAGAAAAAGAGATCAAGTATAATTATTTTCAGAAGTGGGTCCGCGAAACTTTTGATTATATAGCTTCGCTTGATACAGAAAAATTCAGCGGCGGAATTGCATACCTGCTGCTTTCGCTTTCATTTCGTATCGATTATTTAATCTGTCCCGAAGGTACTTTGCTGAATGAACTGGAAAAAATTCCGGCCATCTATTATGCCAAGGATGAAAAACCAACCACTGAAAAAAATGCTGCCATGATGGAAGCGTTTAAAAAAGTGCAGCAAAAAACAAAAGAGGATTTTATAAAAAACCTGTTCCGGAGCAAAAGCACATTTGCTATTGTGGCGCCGCAGCAATACAAAGCAGTAAGTGATGCCATTAATAGTGCCGGGCAGAATATGATCTGGTACCGCGATAATAATTATCCATTGATCGGTCAGAATATCTGCGAGTACGGCCTTACGTTTTGCCAGTATTCTTACAGTCTCCCTAAACCCGTTTCAGACCTTATCCAGTTATTCATGCAGGTTAATTATCCTGATTATTTTACTGATCTCGGGTTTACAGATATTTTTTACGATGCCGTTTTGAAAAAATTCAGCAGCGAAAAAATCATAGAAAGAATAAACGCTATTCAGAACAGCTGGCGAAAAAAATATCCGGCGCTTGATTTTAAAATTGCGAATCTCAGGTTCGACAACCTGTTAAGTTTTGGTCAGTCATTTACCGCCGGGATGGAACATTTAAATTTCGATAATAAATAAATTATGCCCACACAGGAAATAATAGAAAAATATCAGAATGCCATCATCCAAATTGCTACGCAAACAGGAACGGGAACAGGATTTTATTTAAAAGAATTTGATCTCATTGTTACCAATAATCATGTAGTGGCAGATTTTCCTGAGGTTACCATCAAAGGAAAAAAATTCAATAAAACACTCAGCCGGGTGTGGTATACCGACCGTAAACATGATCTTGCTTTTCTTGAACCGCCTGGCTCTACCGAACTCGCCACTATACCATTGGGTAAATATGAAGAACTGAAAGATGGTGATGAGGTGGTTGCAATCGGGCATCCGTATGGATTGAACTATACAGCAACGCAGGGCGTGATCAGTAAAGTGGATCGCATCCGGGACGGACTTAAATTTATTCAGATCGATGCTGCCATCAATCCTGGCAACAGCGGAGGCCCGCTGGTAAATGACAGGGGCGAGATCATTGGTGTAAATTCTTTTATTATCCGTGGTGGAGATAATTTAGGTTTTGCATTGCCTGTAAATTACCTGCGTACAGCTTTGCAATTGTATCAGCCCAACCGCGGGCAATCTTCTACCAGGTGTGCCAGTTGTGATTTTCTGGTGCTGGCCTCCAATATTGATTCAGGAAAATATTGTCCGAGCTGTGGCAGTGAAGTCAGGCTTCCGCAGATACCGGAAACAGAAGCGCCTGCAACCGGTATTGCAAAAACGATTGAAAGTATTTTAAAAGACCTGGGCAAGGATATAAAACTGGCGCGCAATGGAGCCAACAACTGGGAAGTAGAAGAAGGTAGCGCTAAAATAAAGATCGTTTACAATGCAGATAATTTTTTTATTGCAGGCGATGCTTACCTGTGCCAGATGCCGCAGGACGGAACCAAAATAAAACCGCTGTACCAGTTTCTGCTGGAAGAAAATTATAAAACAAAGGGCCTGGTACTAAGTACCAGCGGACAGAATATTGTACTCAGTTGCATCATGTATGATCTTGATCTTACTGCTGATAACGGAAAAGAACAGTTCGAAAAATTATTTAAGAAAGCAGATGAGTATGATGATCTTTTAAAAAACCAATATGGTTGCATCGACCGGTTGGTAGAAGCTTAGGATAAAGATAATCCATGGCCCATGGTCATGGACTATAGATTAATGAAAACGAAAAAGCTTATTTTTGTAACACAACAATCAACATGTCGATCACGGTTTCTGATCTCACCAAAATTTACGGAACACAAAAAGCTGTCAGCAATATTTCTTTTGCTGTTGCCAAAGGAGAAATTGTAGGATTTCTTGGTCCGAATGGTGCCGGGAAAAGTACCACAATGAAAATTATTACGGGATATATTGACCCGGATGCAGGAGTGGTAACGGTTTGCGGCATCAGGGCCGGAACCGATTCTTTGGAAAGTAAAAAAAAGATCGGATACCTGCCGGAATCCAATGCACTGTATGTTGACATGTATGTGCGGGAATATCTTCATTTCATTGCTGCTGTTCATAAAATAGAACAGGCTAAAAACCGGGTTAATAAAATTATCGAAACAGTTGGCCTTACTGCAGAAGCTGATAAAAAGATCGGGCAACTCAGCAAAGGATATAAACAGAGAGTGGGTCTCGCAGCAGCCCTGATTCACGATCCGGAAGTATTGATTCTGGATGAGCCGACATCAGGCCTCGATCCCAACCAGATTGTGGAGATCAGGGAAGTAATTAAAAAATTGGGAAAAGACAAAACGGTTTTATTCTCTTCGCATATTTTACAGGAAGTGCAGGCCATCTGTGACCGTGTAATTATTATCAATAAAGGATTAATTGTGGCAGATGACCAACTTACCAATCTGATGGGGACCAATACCGGCAATACATTAACACTTCAATTAAAAGAAACAGTTGATCTTTCTTTTTTTGCCGGGATAAAAGATGTGCAGCAACTGAATGCAACTACCTGGAAATTTGTTACCTCCAATGCAGATGCGCTTAAAAGGCAATTGCTGGAATTATGTCTGAACAAAAATCTGAACATCGTTTCACTGCAAAGTGAATCAGCTGGAACACTGGAAGATATTTTCCGGAACCTGACACAGGATATTCCAAAATAAATTTTTTACTAAAACAGATATTCATCATCAATAAAAATAAACAATGAGTTACATCGCATCGGTTCATGCAAGACAGATTTTAGACAGTCGCGGAAATCCAACAGTGGAAGTAGACATTTTAACGGAGAATGAAAAAATGGGACGTGCTGCAGTACCAAGTGGTGCCAGTACAGGAATACATGAAGCGGTTGAACTGAGAGACAATGACAAGAAAAAATACCTCGGCAAAGGTGTGCTCAAAGCAGTGAACAATGTAAATACCACTATTGCTGAAAACCTGTTGGGTTGGGATGTTGCAGATCAAACCGGTATTGATCAGCTGCTCATCAATCTTGATGGTACCAGCAACAAAGGAAAACTCGGGGCAAACGCAATGCTTGCCGTTAGTATGGCTGTTGCCAAAGCTGCTTCGCAGGAAGCAGAACTTCCTTTGTACCGTTATATCGGGGGCACCAATGCGAAAGTTTTACCGATACCGATGATGAATATTTTAAATGGCGGCGCTCACGCAGATAATAAAATAGATTTCCAGGAATTTATGGTAATGCCTGTTGGCGCAGCCAGTTTTAGTGAAGGGCTTCGTTGGGGTGTTGAAATATTTCATGCGCTGAAAACAGTGTTGAAGAAAAAAGGGTTCAGTACAAATGTTGGTGATGAAGGAGGTTTTGCACCCAATATTCAAAGCAATGAAGAAGCGATTGAAACCGTACTGACTGCAATCCAGGCAGCAGGTTTTAAAACCGGTTCACAGATTATGATTGCAATGGATGCTGCCAACAGCGAACTGTGGGACAGTAAAAAGAAAAAATATGTATTTCATAAAAGCAGCGGAAAAGAAATGAGCAGCGAACAGCTCGTTAAGTTCTGGGAAAGCTGGGCCAGGCAATATCCTATTGCAAGCATTGAAGATGGCATGGCGGAAGATGACTGGAAAGGATGGAAAATGCTGACAGACACTATCGGCAAAAAATGTCAGCTGGTGGGCGACGATCTTTTTGTAACGAATGTGGAGCGCCTGCAACGCGGCGTTGATGAAGGCATTGCTAATGCATTGCTGGTAAAAGTGAATCAGATCGGAACCATTACAGAAACGATCAATGCAGTAAGTCTTGCACAGCAAAGCGGGTACAATACTATTATGAGCCACCGCAGTGGTGAAACAGAAGATACAACCATTGCAGATCTTGCAGTGGCACTCAATTGCGGGCAGATCAAAACCGGTAGTGCCAGCAGAACTGACCGTATGGCAAAATACAATCAACTCATCCGTATTGAAGAAATATTGGGAGAAACAGGCATTTATCCCAGGGGAAAGATTAAATTTGGTAAGTAATCAAGCAGGAAAAAGAATAGCTGAATCATGTTAAAATACATTCCTTCCATTTTAAAAAACAAGTATCTTTTGTCAGGCGGGGCATTTATTATCTGGATGTTCTTTTTTGATCCCAAGGATATTCCTTCCAGTTTGCAGCGCAGGGAAAAATTGAATGAATTGCAAAAAAATGAGCAGCATTCAACCAACCTGATCAAAGAATCCAGAAAGAACGATGATTTATTGAAGACAAATGCTGAAACGATTGAAACGTTTGCCCGGGAAAATTATCACATGAAGAAAGACAATGAGGACTTGTTTATAGTAAATACCACAAAAAAGACCAGATAATTCCTTATTTTGGACAATATTCCTTTTGACACGTCGTTTATAATGTGGATATTTTGGATAAAATTTATAACAAGATTTAAACTCGTTTATGCACAACTTTACCCCGGAAGATCTGGTACAATACCTGTACAAAGAGACTTCTACTGAAAAAACGCTTGCTATTAAAGCAGCTCTGGAAACAGATTGGAACCTCCGTGAACAACTGGAAGTTATCACTGCCGCCCAGAGCAGGCTAGAAGTTTTAAAACTTTCGCCCCGCAAGCAGATCATTGATAATATTCTGAATTATGCAGAAAGTAAGATAGAATTATCTGAAGAAGCCTGATTTTAATTCAGTATTTAAACTAATTTAGTCCCCCCGCTGATTGCGGGGGGATTTTTTTATGACCAGGAGAAACCGTTATGAATTTGTAATTGACTATTTTACCGAACATACACCAGATGCTGAAACAGAACTGATCTATGATAATCCTTTCCAGTTATTGGTCTCAGTGATACTATCTGCGCAATGTACAGACAAGCGGGTGAACATGACAACCCCCGCCATCTTCAATAAATACCCTGATGCGGTCGCCATGAGCCAGGCCAGCTTTGACGATTTATTTCCTTTGATAAAAAGTATTTCTTATCCCAATAATAAAACGAAACACCTGATCGGCATGGCCAAGATGCTGGTGAATGATTTTAACGCAATCGTTCCCATGAAAGTTGAAGAACTTATCAGGCTTCCGGGAGTTGGTCGTAAAACAGCCAACGTGATTACATCGGTTATTGATGAGCAACCCAATATGGCAGTAGACACACATGTATTCAGAGTAAGCAGACGTATAGGACTGGTGCCTGTTACCGCTTCCACGCCATTGGCAGTAGAAAAAGAATTGATAAAAAACATTCCCTCTCATTTTATTCATAAAGCACATCACTGGCTTATATTACATGGAAGGTATATCTGTGTGGCGCGTAATCCGAAATGTAATATCTGCGGATTGAGCCCTGTGTGTAAATATTATTCTGAATACCACGTTTTAGGTAGTTGAAATATGGTGAATATTCGTTTTATTTGTAAATAGATCACTTATCCCTTTTTAAAAAACTTATCCTCGTAAAACGCTGCGCCCAATTATTTTAAAAAAAGGACCTCTATTTCATGAAAAGATTTCCGTTTCTTTTTTGCCTGTTGTGTATGTTCATTACAGGCACGCCTAAAGCATCTGCACAGTATTATTTTTATGATAATAATTATTATGACAACCCTGTTATATTTGAACTTGGGGGTTCGGTAGCTCTTATGAACTGCTTAACCGATATTGGCGGCAGAAAAGGTATTGGTAAAAAATTCGTAAAAGATCTTAATATCGGAAACACGCAAATGGCAGGAAGTATTTATGCAGCTGCTTTATATAAAAATAAAATTGGCGTTCGACTCGAAGGAACTTTTGGTCAGATAAGATCGTACGACAGTATTTTAAAAAAAGTAAGGGCCACTGTTTTTGGGCGATATGAACGCAACCTGAGCTTTCGCAGCAAAATATCAGAATTTTCAATCACCACTGAACTGCACCCGCTTTTTCTTTTTATTAATTGGGAAGGAAGAGATGGTGAACCACCAAGATATTCTCCTTATATTATTGCCGGCATTGGATTTTTTTCCTTCAATCCTCAGGGAAGACTTGGCAATACCTGGATCGATCTTCAGCCTCTCAGTACCGAAGGAGAGGGGTTTAGTGAATATCCAGACAGAAAAGTATATAAGCTTCAGCAGATTTCCTATCCGATAGGCCTGGGCATGAAATATGACCTCTCCTCCATGTTTAATATTCGTGCTGAAATGGTGCTGCGATTTACCAGCACTGATTATCTTGATGATGCAAGTACTTATTTTATTGATCCTGCCGTATTTCCCAATCATTTTTCCGGAACTAAACTTACCAATGCATTTTTACTGAGTGACAGAGGATATGAGCTGGACCCTTCTCATACCACTATTATTAATAAAGAACGTGGCAATCCTAAAAACAATGATGCATTTTTTACATTTAATCTGAAAATAGGATTAATCTTAGGAAGAGAAAGAATCAAAAGATAAAAAGTTCAGTTGTATGATTACAAAAAGGCTTGCGCAATCCGTAAGCCTTTTTTATTGAAATAATGAAAAAGATCAAATAAAATTCCTCCGAATTAAACCCATGTGCTGATGATTCTATATCATTTTACGCCATCGGTTCCGCGCTTATGTCTTCTGCTTCTTCATTCACTGCCTCTCTGATATCATCTATTTTATTGCAGACAGCATCTTTCATTTCGCGCCAGGATTCTTTAATATCTCTTCCTCTTTTTGCAAGCCTTCTTCTTGTCTTAGATCCTTTTGCCGGCGCGTACAAAATACCAAGTGCGGCACCTACCGCTACACCTGTCAGAAATTTTTTTAATGTGCTCATAATAATTTTTTGTGCAGTTTTTAATTTGTCAGTTTGCAATAAAAGCTGACTAATTTTATGCCATTGTTTTTCATAGTCCCGATATAAATTCTATGATTGATTTTGGGGAAATAAATGGACAATCCAAAATGCTGGCAGTAAAACTTTTCCGGTTCTTTAAAATATGCCGCACATATATGGGGTTACGGCTAACTTTATAAAGCAAAGAAAATGCTTCAAAAAAAACAGCTTTATGGATTAGTTGCCTGTGGTGGCCGCAGCAGCAGAATGGGTGCAGATAAAAGTCTGCTGGATTATCATGGTAAATCACAGCGCTATTATATTTATGAAATGCTGCAACATTTTTGTAACGCCGTTTTTATTTCCTGTAATGAATTACAAGCCGATGAAGTTTTACCGGGTTATTGGATCATCAGCGATCAAACCTGTTACAAAAATACTGGACCGATGGCTGCATTATTAAGCGCATTTAAAGAATATCCTTCACAGGATTTTGTGCTCATCGGCTGCGATTACCCTTTTTTAAACGAATCCACTCTTCATCATTTTTTGGAAAATTGCAGTGCAGGTAAACCTGCTGCTTTTTATAATGAGCAGGCAGAACTGTATGAACCATTACTGGCCTTTTACCCGGCATCCAGCAAAATAATTCTGGAGCAAATGTTTGAAGAAAAAAAATATGCGCTTCAGTTTTTTCTGAGAGAAGCTGATGCAACAAAATTTATTCCTCCAGATACAAGAAGTATGATCAGTGCAGATACAAATGAAACATATTCATTGATCAAAGAACAACTGCGTCAAAATATTAAACTCCTGAAATAAAGATAAATGGAAACAAAGCCAGCATTCAAAACAAACATTACAAGGGTAAATAAAAAAGGTTCGGAAGATACCGAAGACCTGCTGGCTATCGAAGCTCCATTGGAAATAAGAATGGCTTACACAAAAAACAATGAGCTCTTTCAAAAAAACATTTCCGTTACGATGCGCACTCCCGGAAATGACGAACCGCTGGCCGCCGGGTTTTTATTTACTGAAGGTATTATTAAAGATCGTAAAGATATCACGCAGGTTTCAGTCAATACATTGGAAGAAAATATTGTAACGGTCAAACTGAAAGATAATATCGAACCCTTCCTTCAAAACACAGAAAGAAATTTTTATACAACTTCCAGTTGTGGCGTTTGCGGTAAAGCAAGCATTGATGCTATCAAAACAATTTCCGTTTATCCGGAAAAACAGCAGGATATGATTATAGACGGAAATTTATTTTACAGCTTACCGGATCAGTTAAAAAAAGAGCAGGCGGTTTTTCAAAAAACAGGTGGACTTCATGCGGCAGCATTGTTTGATAAAAGGGGGCAGATATTTTTGATGCACGAAGATATCGGCAGGCACAATGCACTGGATAAAATTATTGGTGCTGCATTATTGAATGATCAGTTGCCTTTGTTTGATGCCATATTATTATTAAGTGGAAGAATTAGTTTTGAACTGGTGCAAAAAGCGAATATGGCGGGAATAAAAATTATTGCAGCGGTGGGCGCTCCTTCCAGCCTGGCGGTTGAACTGGCCGTGGAATGCGGGATCACATTGGTTGGTTTTTTGCGCGAAGAAAAATATAATATTTATTCAGGCAGGCAACGCATTCATGTGCCGGTGAATATCATTGATTAAATTTCAATCATGAAAATACGCATCAAAGGAAATTCAGTCAGGCTAAGGTTGTCCAAACCCGAAGTGGAACATTTTGCCGTTTCCGGTTACCTGGAAGAACGCACCTGTTTTGGAAACAATATTTTTTATTATGCCTTGCAGGTAAAAAATACAGGAGCAGAATTATCTGCAGATTTTGACGGAACAAAAATTACCGTCTTCATTCCTGAGGAAAAATCAAAGGGCTGGCCCTCCAACAATATTATCGGATTCGATGCTGCGATTCAGGTTAATGAAGATGAACAACTGTTGATAATTGTTGAAAAAGATTTTAAATGTCTTGAAGATGCGGTGGATGATCAGGCTGATAATTATGAGAATCCGAAAGCAAGCTGTTAATATGAAAGAGGATCAAAATTTAAATGGTGAAGAGAATCCCGAAAAATTTACCGGGCTAAAACTGGGTAAAGTAAAAAAAATTGCTGCCGGTATTCCTGCAGTTGTGGCCAGCTTTAAACAGGTGTTAGGTGAAGCCGGTATTGTCCGCGGACTTAAAGCGTTGAGCAAACTCAACCAGAAAGATGGTTTTGATTGTCCAAGTTGCGCCTGGCCCGACCCTGATGATGAGCGCAGTGGCATTGCAGAATATTGTGAGAATGGTGCAAAGGCGGTTGCAGAAGAAGCGACCGCAAAAAAACTGGATGCTTCTTTTTTCGCGGAGCATGCAGTTGCTGATCTGGCAATGCTTACAGACTTTGAGATTGGAAGAAAAGGCCGTGTTGCACAACCCATGTTTCTTGCAGAAAATGAAACACATTACCAGCCCGTTTCCTGGGAAGATGCTTTTAAAAAAATTGCTGCATCACTGAATGCATTATCCAGCCCGGATGAAGCGATCTTCTATACGAGCGGGCGTACCAGTAACGAAGCCGCCTTTTTATACCAGTTATTTGTAAGAGCATTCGGAACAAACAATCTTCCCGATTGCAGCAATATGTGTCATGAAAGCAGTGGTGTAGCATTGACTGAATCACTGGGCATCGGCAAAGGATCTGTAAAACTTGAAGATCTTTATGAAGCAGAAGTAATTATTATTCTTGGGCAAAACCCGGGGACCAATCATCCGCGTATGCTCACTGCTTTGCAAAAAGCAAAAGCAAACGGTGCGATTATCATTTCAATTAATCCTTTGCCTGAAACAGGCTTAATGGGCTTCAGC
Organism: Ferruginibacter sp.; assembly: GCA_040003235.1. Classification (GTDB taxonomy): domain Bacteria; phylum Bacteroidota; class Bacteroidia; order Chitinophagales; family Chitinophagaceae; genus Ferruginibacter. The sequence continues at coordinate 15,766 of JBDUCW010000004.1, forward strand.
AATCCGCAGACCTTTAAAGGAATTTTACAGATCAATACTGCGCTTACAGATATTTTTCTGCAGGTAAAAATAAATGGTGATATGGCATTGCTGCAGGCCATCGAAATACTATTACTGGAGGCTGAAAAGAAAATGCCCGGAAAAATATTTGATCAGCATTTTATAAAAAACAATACAGAAGGATTTGAAACATTTTCAAAACATCTTCAGCAACAAAATCTGGAAGAATTGTTACAACAATGCGGCATCAGCAAAGTGCAGGTTGAAGAAACTGCCGAAGTGCTGAAACATAAAAACAAAATCATTGCCTGCTGGGCAATGGGACTTACCCAACATAAGAATGCAGTAAACACTATCAAAGAGATCGTAAACCTTTTATTATTGAAAGGAAGTATTGGAAAACCTGGCGCCGGCACCTGTCCTGTGCGCGGGCACAGCAATGTACAGGGCGACCGCACGATGGGCATTTATGAAAAACCTTCTGAAGCATTTTTAAAAAAAATAGAAACTGTTTTTAATTTCAGACCGCCGCAGGAACATGGTTATGACACTGTAGATTCGATCAATGCCATGCATGAGGGCAAAGCAAAAATATTTTTTGCAATGGGCGGCAATTTTTTATCAGCTACACCTGATACAAAATTTACTGCAGCCGCTTTACGAAAATGCAATCTTACCGTGCATGTATCTACAAAATTAAACCGAAGCCACCTTGTTCATGGAAAAGAAGCATTGATACTTCCCTGCCTTGGCAGAAGTGACCATGATGAAATAAAAGGAATGCTGCAATTTGTCTCCTGCGAAAATTCAATGGGTGTGGTGCAATCATCAAAAGGAATGCTGAACCCGGTGTCTGATCAATTGTTGAGTGAACCTGCAATTGTTTGCAGGTTGGCGATGGCAACGTTTGGTAGCCGTATCCAGATCGACTGGCAAAAATACCGGGATGATTATGATACTATCCGCGATGCTATCGAAAGTATCATTCCGGGTTTTGAAAATTATAATGAGCGTGTGAGGCAGCCTGGTGGATTCTATCTTCCCAATGCCAACAGGGAAGGAAATTTTGAAACAGCATCTTCAAAAGCTAATTTTAATATTGCATTTCCTGAAAAAAATATACTGGCAGAAGATGAATTGATGATGATGACCATCCGGAGCCACGATCAGTTCAATACAACCATTTACGGATTGAATGACCGTTACCGTGGAATATACAATGAGCGAAGAGTGATCCTGATGAACCTGGCCGATATGAATAAACGGAATTTAAAAAGCGGCGATGTAGTTGATCTGTTTAATTATCATGATAATATTGAAAGAGTGGCACAGCATTTCATTGCAGTACCCTATCCGATCCCTGAAACCTGCACAGCCACTTATTTTCCGGAAACAAATGTGCTGGTTCCGATCGGCAGCGTAGCAGAAAAAAGTAATACGCCCACTTCAAAACATGTAGTAATCAAAGTAGTTTGCAGCTCATAACAATAACTTCTTAAATCTGAACTATGAACCTGTTTCACTATTTTTGCAGACTTCCAAAGTAACCGGATTATGGCCCCCAGAATTTTAATCTACGATGATGACGAAGATATCCTTGATATCTGTGCAGCTATTCTGCGTAATAAAGGATTCACTGTTTCATGCAAAAAAGATTGCAGGCAATTGATTGATGATATCGAAAGCTTTGAACCTTCGGTAATATTGATGGACAACTGGCTACCTGATATTGGTGGCGTGAAAGCCATTCAGCAGATTAAGAATACCGAACATCTGAAAAATATTCCGGTAATTTTTTTCAGTGCCAACAGTCATGTAGAAGACCTGGGAAAAGAAGCAGGCGCAGATTATGTGTTGCCAAAACCTTTTGACCTGAATGAATTAGAAACAATGGTAAGTGTTGCAGCATCGCGTTTCGCTGATAACTCATTGACATAAATGTTTATTCGCTTCCGGTTTTTATTTTATTCAGGAAGGCAATAATTTCCTCCACCGTCATTACATTTTTTATACCCACCAGCAGGATTGCCTGCTGAGGCATAAACGGAACAGACACTTCTTGCGGAGATTGAATGATAACGGTTGCTCCCATTCCCTTTGCAAGTGCAGCCCCCTTTGCAGCTTCGGAATAGGCCCCGGATAATAAAATACAAACCAGTTTTGTTTTGCAATGTAAAGCCGCCGATTCAAAAGTTACGTCAATGTTTGGCCGGGAAAAATTTACTTTCTCTGATGTGTCGAATGACGTTCAGGGCCGGCAAAGTCTTTTTCAACGCTTCTTCACCACTTAAAGCTGTGTCAACAGGAAATGAATGCAGATCCAGTATGCTTTTCAGAGAAAATATGTTCTCAGGTTTGTCGTCAACAATAAGGATCATAATTTTTGTGAAGGGCTAATTAGGTAAGCGGGGTGTAAAAGTTCATTCATAGCAGAGCGCAAAAAATATACCCTTGTCTTTTAATAATTGATTGGCTCAATCTCCGTAGAGATTTTTCTATAATCATTTGCACCCGCGCCTGTTAAATTATCCCGGTCTGGCGGAATTACGGTATAAAAAAATCCCCCGGCAAGACCAGGGGATACCAATTCAATTTTATTCTTTTACAATCTTTTCGTTAATCACTTCATTATTGGTTTCTATCCGTACTGAATATTGTCCTTTGGGCAGATTGGTGATGTTAAGTAAATAACTGGTATTGCCTGGTTTAACATTCATGAGCAGCTGACCTGTTGCATTGAATAACTGCAGCTGATTCATTAAAGAGACCGTTCTGATAGAGACATAATCTTTTGCAGGATTGGGCATAATGCTTACCGGGTTCACCTTATCCATTCTTACCATCGCAATGCTGCTGTAAGAAAAACGTCCGTCTTTATCAACCTGTTTGATGCGGTAATAATTATTACCTGCTACCGGGAACGGATGCAGTTGGCTATATGTTTTTTCTGCAGCGGTGGAGTTGCTGGCAGTTAATGTGTACAGTTTGGAAAAATTAGCGCCGTCTGTTCCATATTCTACCTCATAATGACTTACATTAATTTCGTTGGCAACTTTCCATTGCAGTGCCACCTGTTTATCTTTTGGCTGTGCAGTAAAGCTGAGCCATGTTACTGGAATTACATTTGAACAGGCACTTAAATATACTTTTAAACTGTAGGCAAACGATGAAGTGGGATTATTGACATCATGTACTACCACGGTAAAGGCTACCCCCGCAGCTACATTGAAACTGAATTGCTGATAATTTGTTGAGGAACCTGCATCGGCCAGGTAATTTGTGCTGGGTGTTGCCGGAACAAATCCGGTACTGTTATAAGCAGCCGTATACAATGAAGTTCCGCTGGCTGAACTCATTGCAACAGTAACGCATTGAGAGTTGGCGCTGGTATTGGTAAAAGTATACGCATGATACACTCTTGATCCACCCGCAACTAATCCGGGATTAGCTTTAAGAGCCGCACAGGTTGAAGCAATTCCGTTTCTTGATAAACGTCCGGTTTGTGTTCCGGTTGCAGCAGTATATGTTGATCCGGAAACAGCTGCTACACTAAGATTGGTTGATATAGGTGCAGGTTGACTACCCACATTTACTGTAAATGGAAATGTTTGCGGACTGAGGCCGCCTGTAAAACTTACGATCATATTAAAACTGATCACTGAACCACAAGGCACCGCAGTGGTAGTGGAAAATGCAAAAGGAGTTACTGTATTAAGCGCATTGCCTGATGCTGCAATCGTTCCGTATGATGCTGCACTCTGTGTAATTGTAACACCTGGAGTTGATGTGGTAATGGTAGCCGTTACACTCGTTGCTGCAGCAACCGGTGAAGGATTTTTTAACTGCACTGTCATGGTAGCACCTTCTCCCGGATCTAGAACTCCATTACTGTTAAAAGGCAATGCTTCTGTTGTGGTAACCGTTCCGGGAATAATGTCTGCTTTTACAGCGGGAGCAACAGCCTGCATTGCCTGGAATGCCTGAACAATTCCATAACCGCTGTTGATATCATTTCCAACTGATTCAATGTCGAGTGCCGTTGTGGTCAGGAAGGTTCTTATCTGCGTTGCCGTCATTGCCGGATTAGCGGCTTTCAATAAAGCTGCGATCGCACCCGCATGCGGTGCGGCGGCGGAAGTTCCATAAAAAGGGTTCAATCCGCCATTTAGCGGGAGTGTTGTTGAAACACCATCTGCTGCTGTAATATCGGGCTTGCTGCGTGTAGTTCCTCCGCCACTTGCAAACGTAACACCACCTGAGATGGGAGTTCCGGCAGCAGTATAAAATATACGGCGCGGACCATCTGAGCTGAATGTTTCTATACTATTGCCGGCAAAAAATGCAAGTGGATAAGGTCCGGGCGAAACAGCCGGAGTGGCTGCGACACTAAAGGCATCAACAGCACTGCTGTGACCATGTGTTTGTCCGGTTGTTGCTTTATTCAGAGTTCCTCTGTTTGTATTTAATGTAAATGCTCTTACTGCTGAAGCGTTTGTTTTAAAAACCACCAGTTTATCTCCAGCCGCAAACACAGGAGATGTACCTGATACAGATTCGTAAGCCAAAGCATAGGCTGGTTGCGTATTTGTTGATTGCGCTTTTATATTTCCAGCAGCATTTATCAGAAACAAATCATAATCATTGGTAGGTGCATAAGCCGGGTCAGACCAGGTCAATGCATACACATTGCCAGCTGCTTTGATACTATCTCCCATTAAAGGACTGCCAACGGTTCCGAAATTATGAATCGTCCCTGCTTTAACACCAGTGGGGAAAGTAACCGGTAAAGATCCGGCATCATTAAAATCTGCTTCGTAATATCCTGCTGTTCCCTTTGCAACATTTCCTTCATTACCTGCAGAAGAAAAATACCAGCCACCACTTGCCGTTACTGCATTCACAGCCTGCGCCACAATGCCATCCTGAAAAACCGGTTCATCATAATAAAATATATCATCAATGATGATGTCACAGTTGTAAGGTGCATTTCTCAGTGCCTGTATATTGCTTGCAAAACTCGCCTCACTAAAAAATGCAGTTGCAAAAAACAACTGTGCTTTAGGGGCAAGATCATGAACGATCTGGATCATCGCTCTTCCTTCATCTCCACCACTAGGTGTATAATCCTGTAAAACAGTTACGGGTGTCGTATATCCCAATGGATTGCCCACTCCCGGAAGATCTCCCTGAAGTACATCTGCGGCTGCATATCCTGTACGGTCATAACTATCAGAAAGTACACCGATCCTGATTCCCTGTCCGGTAATACCATAAGTCGCACGCACATCATCGGCACGATGTGTCCGGTCTCCCTGGGAATTGGTGCTGCCCGATAATGGTGTAGTGCCGTTCAAATTATGCGTGGCTAAATATTCCTGCAGTTTTACACGCACACGTTCTGCTCTTTGTTTTAATGAGGGCCTGTTGAAAGATGGATGAACTTCTTCTTTATAAGGATACACAACCAGCGGTTGTGTTCTGTATTTATCTGTTCGCACATCACCGCTAAAGCCCATTCCAACGGTAGTTGCTTCAGCAGCCGGGCCAATGAAATGTACTTCCGGATAACCTGCTATGGTTTCTGCCATAGAAAGATTAATAGTTGCCCGGATGGTATGATATACTTCCGAAGGATAAATTATTTTTCCTCCCAACGCAATGATTTTATTGAGCAGTTCTTGTGTTACCTCCGCGCTGATATCAACTTTCAGATTTCCCTGGGCATCAGCCTTAACATCTACCGGTAACAGGTAAGTGCCTTCTGCCATTTTCTGTCCGGCTTTTTCTTTGATGGCCTGAATCAGTTTTGAGTCCATTTTCTGTTGAGCAGGAGTACGGGAATTTTTTTCCTGTAACAGTGCAATAATCTGTCTTTCTGTTTCTGCGCTTACCTGTCCGAATATTTTAATAAACGAACAAAACAGGAGTGTGCATAAAATCAGTAGGGATGGGTAATTCTTTAATCTCATAAAAACTGTTTCGGTTTTAAAAAATAAATTCGGCGGTTGTTAGCTATTGTGAGGAAGCAGGTAATAGTGAATAAATATAATTTATTTATTTTTCCCCTGCAATTTTTCTTTTGAAAGAAACAGTTGCCCACGTGCTTTTAAATCGTTCCTGCTTTTAAATATTTCAATTGTAACATTGTAGAAAAAACGATGGCCGATATTGCTCCGTATCTTGGTTACCTTGCCTCGCTGCTGCTTATCATTGCTCTGCTTGTAAACAACGATCTTCAATTCCGCTGGTTCAATACTTTCGGAAATGTTTCTTTTATTATTTATGCACTCGTGTTTCATGCATTTCCCGTATTATTAACCAATGGCATCCTGCTTTCCATTAATTTATACTACCTGGTTAAAGTGTACAGCAGAAAAGAATATTTTGACCTGCTGGAATTTAAGGGCGATGAAAAACAACTGGACAAATTTATGGGTTTTTATCAGGAAGATATCGCCTTGTATTTTCCGGGAGTAAGTGCAGAACAAATGAAAGGCAATCTTAATTTTGCTGTAACAAGAGACCTGGTGATCGCCAATATTTTCAGCGCTTCACTGGATGATAAAGGCAATGCAACCGTGCTGATTAATTACACCGTAAAAAAATACCGGGATTATAAAATAGGCCGTTTCATTTTTGATAAAGAAAAACAATACCTCGTTTCAAAAGGAATTAAACGAATTGTTTATACATCTGTATTCAATAAAAAACATCTTGCTTTTTTAAAAGTTATGGAATTTGCAAGCACGCCGGATGGGCGATATGTGAAGCTTTTGGATAAGGGATAAATATTAATAAATGTATTGTGCTTTTAGAAAAACAGAACGCTATCCCGATAGCTATCGGGATGCTCTTTATGATTTACGCTGATTGGCCGGCGTTCTAATATCAGAACAAATCACATTGCAATCTTTTACCGGAGAAATAGATGAGTCATGATTTTTGATTAAAAACTATACAAAAAATCACCATCAATCTATTTGATATTAAGAATCTCTGTTCTATTTTGAAAATTTTAATACCACAAGCCGTTAATAATAAATAAGTACAGGAATATTGAACAAGGAATTATACTTCTCAACTTTCTTATTTCTTATTTTTTATTCATGTATTTACTATTTTCCGGATCGGTGCTGAATGAATATGGATAAGATGAAGTTGCTGTTCCTCTTGAAGTGGCAGGTGATGCTCCCATCTGCAGATCGAAACGACCGCCTTTGAATATATCAAAATGGCTGATCCAGTTCTTGTCCCATGGAATTCCATTGAGCGTTGCATGCTGAATGTATTTATTGTCTTCGCTGTTTGCCGGCGCATTGATAACAAAATGTTTTCCGTTATCTAACGTAAGTGTTATTTTTTTAAAGAGCGGCGTTCCCAATACATATTGATCTGTTCCCGGACAGACTGGATAAAAACCAAGCGCTGAAAACACATACCAGGCCGAGGTCTGACCATTGTCCTCATCGCCGCAATAACCATCAGGTGTTGCTTTATATAAACGCTTCATTGCTTCGCGTACCCAATACTGGGCCTTCCAGGGTTCGCCTGCATAATTGTACAGGTAGATCATATGTTGTATCGGCTGATTGCCATGTGCATATTGTCCCATATTGGCAATCTGCATTTCACGGATCTCGTGAATAACTTCGCCATAATAACTTTCATCAAAAATGGGTGGTAGAGAAAAAACACTGTCCAGCATCTGCACAAATGTTTTGCTGCCTCCCATTAAATTTACCAGGCCCTGTATATCATGAAATACACTCCAGCTGTAATGCCAGCTATTGCCTTCCGTAAAAGCATCACCCCATTTAAAAGGATTGAAAGGCGATTGAAAAGTTCCATCGGCATTTTTGCCACGCATCAATTTTGTAGATGGGTCGAAAAGATTTTTATAATTCTGTGAACGTTTTGCATAGATGGCCAATTCAGACTCCGGCCGTTTCAATGCCTTGCCCAATTGAAAAATACTGAAGTCATCAAATGCATATTCAAGCGTGCGTGCAGCATTCTCATTGATCTTTACATCATACGGTACATAACCAAGTTTGTTATAATAATCAACGCCCTTGCGGCCTACAGCGCTGACCGGGCCTTCATTATTTGCTCCATGTAATAATGCCTCATAAAGTTTATTGATATCATATCCCCGCATTCCTTTCATATAAGCATCTGCAACAACAGAAGCAGAATTATTGCCAATCATGATATCCGCATAACCCGGACTGCTCCACTCCGGCAACCAGCCAGCTTCTTTATAATCATTGATCAATCCTTCCTGCATTTCTTTATTGATAGCAGGATACATTAAATTAAGAAACGGGTATAATGCGCGGAATGTATCCCAGAAACCCGTACCACCAAACATATAACCGGGCATTATTTTTTGATTGTAGGGGCTATAATGCACAATATTACCGGCAGCATTTTTTTCATACAAGCGGTTCGGAAAAAACAAGGTTCTGTAAAAACAGGAATAAAAAGTTCTCAGCTGATCCAATGTCCCGCCTTCGGGTTGAATTTTTCCAAGCGTTACATTCCACAATTTTTTTGCATTTGCCTTTACTGTTTCAAGCGGGTCGTTACCGATCTCTTTTAAATTTATTTCCGCCTGTTCAATGCTGATAAAAGATGATGCGATTTTTACATTAACCATTTCAGCATTGTTTGTTTTAAAACCAACAATGGCGCCGGTTTGATCTGCCTGGTATTCCAGTGTGTCCTTAGCGAGCATATTGCCGTGCCATGCAGCAGAAAAAGTAAAAGCCTTATCAAACTGCAGCACAAAATAATCTTTAAAGCCCGGCATCTTACCGCGGCTGTAGCGGCTGCTGTACCCGATGATCTTTTTTTCCGAAGGAATAATCTTTACATAAGATCCCCTGTTGAAAGCATCCAGAACAACAAATGCACTATCCGTTTTTGGAAAAGTAAAACGAAAAGCTGCAGCGCGTTCTGTAGGACTGATCTCTGCCGTAATATTATGATCGGCGAGATAAACTTTATAATAATACGGCGTTGCCGTTTCTGATTTATGTGTGAACCAGCTTGCACGATCATCCTGATTAAAATGCAAACCAACTACGGGCATGATCGCGAACTGTCCGTAATCATTCATCCATGGAGAAGGCTGGTGTGTTTGTTTGAAGCCGCGGATCCTGTCGGCTGTGTATTGGTATTGCCATCCATCGCCCATTTTACCGGTTTGTGCTGTCCACATATTCATGCCCCAGGGTACTGCAATCGCAGGATAAGTGTTCCCGTTACTGAGGTCTACTTTAGAATCGGTACCCATGAGTGGATTCACATAATCAACCGGGTTGGTGACTGTGTTTATCAGTTGGGCTTTTAAATTATGAGCCAGGAAAAAAAAGAATGGCAGCAGCATTTTTTTCATGATGGAAAATTAAAACAAAAAAATAAGCAAAGTCTTTTAATATTGTGATCGCAGTAAACCTGTCATTAACAGGAAGACCAACATTAGTTTTCGAGTAGAAATCCAAGATCATCTGCAGCTGATATTTCTCTGCGTTGTACTTCAGCATTTTTATTGATAAAAAGAACAGCGTTGTGACGGCCCGTTAGTGTGAGCTTATTATTTTCCAGCAACAGTCCGGTGCCTTCCGGCAAGCCAACAACCGGAATACCTGGGTTCAGAACAATGAATTCAGAAAGGCGCTGGTCGCGGGTTTCGCCATTATGACCCTGAATGGGCTGATTAAAATAATGTGGATTGATCTGGAATGGAAAAAAAGAAAGGGCCTTAAAACTTTGTGGCTCTATAATGGGCATATCGTTGCTGGTGGAAATGCTGAGACCTGTAATATTAGAACCGGCACTCCACCCAATATACGGAGTTCCGGAATTTACCTTATGCTGTATGATCTCCTTTAGATCCAGTTTATAAATATCGTGCAGCAGTTTAAAAGTATTACCACCTCCCGTCATGATGGCATCTGCAGCTTCAATGGTTGGCTTCGCATTTTTTGCTGTAACAATTTCTACAAAATGCGGCAATGATTGCAGCGCTTCTGTAACCATTGATCCGTACTCATCATCATCTTTTTGCACGGATGCAAATGGAATGAAGGCAATGCGCAGTGCTGTCTTTCCCAAAAAATTATTGATCGGCGAAAGCGCTTCCTCAAGAAATCCGCTGCTGCCCACTCTTGAGCTGCTGAGGGCCAGCACTTTTTTATTAGATTTAATCGCCATGTGGCAAAATTAACCACCTGCCGGCAATCTGCAATTCTCAATAAATCAGCGGGAAGCGGTCTTGCCAGTAACAGCCTGATTAAGGTCGATCACTTTTGCAGGCTGCTGTTCTTTTGGCTCCTGCATTTCATTCAGCAGGTTTCTGCGAATGCGTGGATCATTAATTCCTGCAAAGTCGCAGGCCTTGTTGAAATCAGGATGCATTCCGTATCCTTCCAGGAAATCTGAAACATCTTTGAATTCAGAAAAGCGCATGAATTTTTTTACGAAAAAAAATTTCTGATCCAGGATCTTTTTACTGTAAGCGTTGTAATAATATTCCATAACTGTGTTTTAGAGGTGATGCCTTTTATACCGTTGTTTTAATATTGCGTTGCATTATGATCATTTACAAACTGCATACTTTCTTATGCAGTATTGTGTAAATAACTACGGTTCTTCAGGAAGGTCCTGTTGGAGGAGTGCAGAAAGAATGAATAACATTTCTTCAGCAACTGGATTGTTGGCATCAATGGAATTGGAAATGGTCGGTCGTTAAACCGGTAATCTATGAAAAGGTTTGTCGTGGAGATTGGTACAGAGGTAGTGTAGTGTGTAAGCGGTAAGTCGGGTCAAAGCTAATCATAATATCCCGGAAACGCAATAGTACCGGCCCGTTTGACAAAAGCTCCCGTTGAAATGTGGATAAGTAAGGCTCCTGTTAAGTGGAACTTATTATCCATAATTCATTCGCATTAAAGATATATTTATTTTGTGTGCATGAATTTTTTGTAAAAAGGCCGCGTGACATTATCTGAAAGAACAATGATAACCCAGCTATGGGCAACCATATAGTAATGAAGAATAATTGCTATAAATATTTTTCCAAAAGGCAAAAAGCCCTATTTTTGCAACCCCGTAATGGGGAACACTCCTCCTTAGCTCAGTTGGTTAGAGCATCTGACTGTTAATCAGAGGGTCTCAGGTTCAAGTCCTGAAGGGGGAGCTGAATAAGACAAAGGGTTTCAAGCGATTGAAGCCCTTTTTCATTTTACCACTCACGACACAACCACGACACAAAGCCTTTCAAAGAATTATCATTCTGAATTTACATGGATTCTATTTTCCAATTGATAAGTTAGAATCGGGTATGTTATTGGTCAGTGGGTTTCCGTTTTCAATATTCAACCAATCGAAGTAATCAGGATGAAAAGCCATTCGCAGTAATCCTTAACGGCACAGGCAGAGCTAAAGCCATTTTCTAATGGTTTGGGAAAATCAAAACCAAATCTTTCAAATATTCTAAATCCTTTCATTGCATTAAAAATTTCAACGCGCCTATATAGATTTTTGCCGTTAGCCCTTACCTAAAACTTTCTTATTTACATCAGGCTCAGTAAAAATTTTACTTCCATATTTTACTACTTCTATTAAGTCTGAATTACGGGTAGATACCTGTTGATAATACCTGCTTTACGATTAGCACAACATAAAGTGCAAAACCGGTTCTTACAATATTGTCCATATACTCTCCCATTAGCTGTAAATATTTTGTTCTGGCAGTGATAGGTATTTCCAATAGCCTTTTTGCGCTGACTGGCTGCCTGATTTTCGGGAAGCATCAACCAAACCTAAAATCATTTTTGCGTTATTAATTTTCGCTTTGCTTTACCTTTTATAGATTTTTCACATCTCAAATCGCTACCATTACCATGAATAATAAGCCCCTTTGTCAGCAAATGTTGTCCCGGTATGTGCTATGTATTGAATGTAAAATATATTCCAGGCTGTAGTATTCCACTTCCATTACAAAAATTACCAAGCCAATTCCGCTTTTACGGTCGATGGTTATGGACAGGAATATGATAGCAAAATTCAGGAGTGAAATAAAAAACATAATTTTAAGACAATAGTATCTGGCCTTCATTGATTGGAGGTCAGGTTCTTTCATCGTTACAATAGGAATTAAATGAGATTTTACATTTATGCCGCCTTTGTATTGGGTTTGCTTGCACAATGCGGATCAAAAATTGCTTCGAAAGATACTATTGCTAAAAAGTTTTCTATTCGAACACATTTTGTTATGATTGGGTTAGATGGAGTTGTTCAAAACATAGACGACACAGTCAATATTATTTATCATGGAAATTATGTTCTCTGCGAATTGCCTTTTGAATTTTTTTTGGAGGATGGCAAACGTATTCTACAACATGAAACAAAATTCAAATATTTTATTTTTCGCAAAAATCAACCACAAGGCCAAATCTTTGATTCTTTAACCAGCGCAAAAGGATAAATGGTTTCCGTAGATTCGATCATGAATAACAGGGTTTTTGGAACCTTAAACTTTTATGATCTTTTGAAAGATTATCATCGAATCTCAGCCGACTCTACCAACGCAGGCCGTAAACTGACAGAAATTTATATCCCGAATCACGAAGAAGAAAACAAATACTGTGATACCATTTTGGCTTCCTATACAAAAGAATTTCCAAAAGTTGATTTTTCATTCTCAAAAGAACTCGATAGCATCAGGGGTAAAAAACTGTTTTTGGTAGAAATGCTCTTTGCCGAAAAGTTTTATAAAACATACAATAAAGTCATTCCCCCCAGAAATTACAAATTCGAACTTGTCGAAAATGTGGTAAATAATGAGGATCTGTTAGAGGATTTTTTTGCACGGGTTGAAACTAATAAATAAGAGAATTTATACTGCAAAAGACATGAACATCTACATTAAAAATATGGTTTGCAATCGTTGCATAATGGTAGTAAAGCAGGAGTTTGAAAAACTGAAACTGCAACCGCTTCATGTGGCAATGGGAGAAGTGGAAATGAAAAAGGAATTGACAGAAAAGCAAAGTCAGCAGCTTAATGAAAATTTAAAAGTATTAGGCTTTGAATTGTTAGACGACCAAAAGCAAAAGCAGATTGAAAAAATAAAAACATTGCTTATACAAAAAGTACAGGCAGGTGAAATAGAAGAACATTTTAGCATAACCGATTTTCTTACCAAAGCATTTCATAAAGAGTATAGCCAGATTTCCCGTTTGTTTTCAGAAGTTGAAGGCATTACCATAGAACAGTTTTTTATTTTACAAAAAATAGAGAAGGTAAAAGAGTGGCTTATCTATGCTGAAAGCAATCTTAGTGAAATAGCATGGAAATTAGGCTACAGCAGCCTTGCCCATTTATCAGCACAATTTAAAAAAATAACAGGGCTTACACCATCAGCATTTAAAAAAATAGGCGGCAGCCGCAAGTCGCTTGATAAGGTGTAACAATTAAACATAACTCTTTACCATCATTCTGTAACATTCCTGATACTGGCTCAACATACCTTTGTGTTGTTAAAAACAATTCAATGACACATACATATACGCTTACCGGAATGACTTGCAGCAGTTGCGAAGCAAAAGTAAAAAGCAGTTTACTTTCAATGCAGCATGTACTTTCGGCGCAAGTATCAAAAAAAGACACGACAGCTATTATTGAAATGGACAAACACATTGCAGTGGCTGATTTTCAGACGGCATTAGGTGGAGCAACAAGCAAGTTCACAATCTCTGCTACACATCATCATGAAACAGCCCGAAAAGGGAAAAGCGGGCTGGCTACTTACAAACCCATTCTGCTGATTTTCGGCTATATACTTACCGCTACCTTTTCAATTCAACTAAGTAATGATCGTTTCAACTGGATGCAATGGATGAGCCATTTTATGGCAGGGTTCTTTTTGGTGTTTTCTTTTTTCAAACTATTAAATCTGAAAGGCTTTGCTGAAAGTTATGCCATGTATGATATTGTGGCAAAAAAATGGAACAAATGGGGTTATATATATGCCCTTACTGAACTGGCATTGGGACTTGCCTACCTTACAGGATTTAATTCGATAGCTACAAATACAGTTGCCTTTATAGTAATGACGGTAAGCATATTTGGGGTGTTACAAGCTGTTATTAATAACCGAAAAATAAAGTGTGCCTGTTTGGGCGATGTTTTCAATTTGCCCATGAGTACCATTACTATTATTGAAGACAGTTTGATGATTGCAATGAGTGCCATCATGCTTTTGAACTTATTGTAAAATGACATTTACATAATCAGTGGGCAGTTTTGCCGGAAGAGCTTCAAAACTTTCGTTGTAGGGTACAAGGATTATTGTAATTAGCTTTTATTTTCAGTATGTGTGATTTATGTAATTTATTAAAATAAAGATGTAACGCTTTTATCAGACAGATCACGACCTTTAGAACAATTTTCAATTCATAATTTAAAAATTAAGGGGATCTCTAAAAACCATCCTTTTCCTCTCTTTGGGAGAGGAATTAAAGGTGAGGTCAAAACAAAAGATAGGTTTTTAGAGATGCCCTTAAGTCATGCAACAGCCATATCAAACTATTATTCAAACTAAAAAAAACAAAATGAAAAACAAAAAAATGATTGCTACAGTGTTTGTTTCAATGTTTATGCTATGCTTTACAGCAAGTAATTCTTTTGCGCAAACAAAAAAACATGCAATGATGAAAGATTGCTGCATGATGAAAGACGGCAAAATGATGGTAATGAAAAATGGTAAAACAATGCCTATGAAAAAGGACATGACCATGAAAAATGGAACTAAATGTATGACCACTGGCGAGTGCACAATGAAAGACGGTAAAAAGATGATGATGAAAGAAGGCGATTGTATGGAAATGAGTGGAAAAATGGGCCAATGTTCGATGATGAATAAAAATATGAAAAGCACAACAATGAAGAAAGACAACACTGCGGCAATCGTTTACACCTGTCCCATGCATCCCGAAGTTACAAGCGACAAACCGGGTAAATGTCCAAAATGCGGAATGGCTTTAGTAAAGAAAACCAATTAAAAAACATATCGGCCTATAACTTTTTTCCTCGCGGTTATCCAACGATATATATTCATTGGCAAAAGCTATAAAGCTTTCAACAGCGCCTTTTTACCAGCAGTAATGCCTGATGAAAAAAGCACCGGTTAAGCAGCGAAGCTGTCATCAAAAATTCTTTTACAGAAAAATGATCCCTGCGGTAGGGTAACAGAACCATAAAATAATCACTCAATTAATGGGAAAGCCTAAGGTTGCTTGCAATTTGAGGCTTTCCCTGTTTGCAATAATAATATCAGTAGAATGGTAAGTAAATTTAAGAGCCCTTCATCAAATAATTAAATACCAAATGGCGCAGCACAATCACAATCAACATAACACAAGTCCTGAAGTTGCAGGCGCAGCACCAGCAACAACGGTGCAGCAATATACCTGCACCATGCACCCGCAGATAATCAGGAACGAACCCGGCAATTGCCCCTTGTGTGGTATGACCTTAATACCACTTGAAAAAAAGAAAGGGAAAGGGCATGCCATGCCCATGTCAATGATTGACGATTTTAAGAAACGTTTTTATGTAGTGCTGATTTTAACCGTTCCGATTATCCTGTTATCGCAAATGATACAGCATTGGTTAAAAATAGATTGGCAGTTTGCAGGTTCTAAATATGTATTACTTGGCTTATCAACCGTGGTTTTCTTTTATGGTGGATGGCCTTTTTTAAAAGGATTAGTGGATGAGGTAAAAGCAAAAAATCCAGGGATGATGTTCTTAATTGGTTTCGCCATTACTGTTTCTTATGTTTACAGCGTTGCCATTGTATTTGGTTTAGAAGGGACGGATTTTTTTTGGGAACTCACAACCCTTATCCTCATAATGTTATTGGGGCATTGGATAGAAATGAAATCCGTTGCTGGTGCTTCAAAAGAATTAGAATTGTTGGTGCAACTAATGCCAGCCGATGCCCACATGGTAATGCCCGATATGCTGCATGATGTAAAGACAGATACATTAAAAGAGAACGATATTATTTTGGTAAAGCCAGGCGAAAAGGTGGCGGCAGACGGCGTAATTCAGGAGGGCGAAAGTTACCTGAATGAAAGTATGCTAACAGGTGAAAGTACCCCTGTACAAAAGAAGGTCGGTGATAAAGTTATTGCAGGTGCTATCAATGGCAATGGCGCTATAAAAGTTACGGTATCACATGCTGCAAAAGATTCTTATTTATCACAGGTGATTAAGTTGGTAGATGATGCACAAAAATCAAAATCAAAAACACAGTTGTTGGCAGATACAGCCGCAAAATGGCTTACGGTAATTGCTATTGTTGCAGGGATCTCTACATTTTTATATTGGTATCTCACAGGACAACCATTAGCCTTTGCAATGGAACGCATGGTTACAGTAATTGTAATTTGCTGCCCTCATGCGTTGGGTTTGGCAGTTCCTTTAGTGGTTGCGAAATCAACTGCACTTTCTGCAAAGCATGGCTTGTTGATTAAGAACAGAACAGCGTTTGAAAATGCAAGAAAAATAACCATCATCGTCTTTGATAAAACAGGCACATTAACCATAGGAAAGTTTCAGGTATCAAAAATTGTTTCATTGCAAAAAGACATTCCGGAAAATGAATTAATACGCCTTGCATCTGCATTGGAACAAAAATCAGAACATCCAATTGCAACAGGTATTTTACAAAAAGTAAAAGACTTATCACTTACCATTCCAGCAACAGAAAATTTCAATGCAATTACAGGCAAAGGCGTAGAAGCAATGGTAGAAGGCAAAAAGATTTTAGTGGTTAGTCCAGGTTATTTAAAAGAAAACAATATTGCTTTACCAACAACTTTTACAGCAAACGATACAGAAACAATTGTTTTTGTAATCATTAACAATGTGTTGTCAGGATATATTGCTTTGTCAGATGAAATACGTCCAGAATCAGCAGAAGCTATTGCCACTTTAAAAAAAGAAAAGATAAAGTCCATTTTATTAACAGGAGATAACAATAAAGTAGCGAAAAGCGTGAGCGAAACATTAGGCATGGAGAGTTTCATAGCCGAAGTATTACCTCCTCAAAAATTAGAAAAGATTAAAGAACTGCAAAGCAAAGGCGAGTTTGTTGCGATGACAGGCGATGGCGTAAATGATGCACCTGCATTGGCCCAGGCCGATATAGGAATTGCCGTTGGCAGTGGTTCTGATATTGCAGCAGAAACAGCAGGTATTGTATTGGTAAACAGCAACCCGAAAGACATAGTGAGCCTTATTCTTTTCGGCAAAGCCACCTACAAAAAAATGATTCAGAACCTTATTTGGGCAACAGGCTACAACCTCGTTGCCTTGCCTTTGGCAGCAGGGGTTTTATACCATCAGGGTATTTTGTTAAGCCCGGCAGCAGGTGCAGCATTAATGACAGTAAGCACAGTTGTGGTTGCCATTAATGCAAGCATGTTAAAAGTAAGAAACTAAAAATTAAAGTAATTACATGATAAAAAAAATATTGCTGTTTCTGATACTGGTTTGCAGCTATGCGTTTGTATTTGCCCAGCATGACATGAAAAATATGCCTGGCATGGACACAACCAAAAAGGCAAACAAACAACCTGCACAGCAAATATTTTATACTTGTGTAATGCACCCAGAGATTCATTCAGCAAAGCCCGGCAATTGTCCAAAGTGCGGAATGAAACTGGTAAAAGAAAAACCCAAAGCGGTTGTACCAAAAACAGTTCCCCAAATAAAAAATGAAATGCCCGCCTCGCCGTTAGAGAGGGGCCTGTTGAAAGACCCGGCAAAGCAGCAACACAATATGCAGGATATGCAAATGGAAAACATGTCTAAACAAAAAGAAGTAACCATTAAAACAGTTGAAAATCTTACGCCGCCAAAAACGGTCCGCTACGATTTATATGTGACCGATACCATTGTAAACTTTACAGGTAAATCTAAACATGCCATTGCTGTTAATGGCAGTATTCCCATGCCTACACTAACTTTTACCGAAGGCGATACGGCAGAAATTTATGTACACAATATGATGGATGAAGAAACATCTTTGCATTGGCACGGATTGTTTGTACCCAACCGGTATGATGGTGTACCTAACCTTACACAAATGCCCATCAAACCGCATACAACATTTCTTTACAGATTTCCTATCATTCAGCACGGCACACATTGGTATCATAGTCATACAGAATTACAGGAACAAATCGGCATGTATGGAGCAATGATTTTAAATAAAAGAAAAGAGTCGGATATACCTACCATACCAATTGTATTAAGTGAGTGGATAGACATGAAGCCCGAGCAAGTACAGCGCAGCCTGCACAATGCAACAGATTGGTTTGCCATAAAAAAAGGTACTACGCAGAGTTACAGCGAAGCAATAAAAAGCGGGCATTTAAAAACTAAACTTGCCAACGAATGGAAACGGATGAATGCAATGGATGTAAGCGATGTGGCCTATGATAAATTTTTAATAAATGGAAAAGCTTCAATTGAATATGCTTCTCCCCTCTCTTTGGGAGAGGGGTCGGGGGTGAGGTCGTTCAAAGCAGGAGATAAAGTAAGGTTGCGTATTGCAAATGCAGGTGCATCAAGTTATTTCTGGCTTAGTTATTCCGGAGGCAAAATTATTGTCATCGCAACCGATGGCAACGATGTTGAACCTGTGGAAGTAGATAGATTAATTATAGCACCATCTGAAACCTATGATGTTATTGTAACCGTTCCGGAAAATAAGCGTTACGAATTTTTAGTCACACCTGAAGACCGCACTAAATCTGCTTCACTTTGGTTAGGTAGTGGAGAAAAAATTGCTGCAGCAAGATTGCCGAAGCTAAAATACTTTGCCGGTATGAAAATGATGAACGACATGATGGCAATGAATGGCGATCTGAAATCAATGCGTATGAAAATGAGCAATCAGATGATGGATATGAATACGGTCATGTATCCTGAAGTTACGGGTGAGGAGAAAATAAAAAAAGGAACCCGTAAGAGTACAATGCAAATGCCCAACAACAGTATGCAGGGTATGAATATGGAAGCAGAGAACAGCGATATTGTTACATTGAATTACACCATGTTAAAGGCTACTGAAAAAACAATATTGCCTTCCTCCCTCTCTTTTGGAGAGGAATCGGGGGTGAGGTTATTAAAGTTTGATCTCACAGGAAACATGAACCGCTACGTTTGGACATTGGATAATAAAACAGTTTCAGAAAGCGATAAAATTTTAATAAAAAAAGGCGAAAATGTGCGCATAGTTTTATACAATAATTCTATGATGCGGCATCCCATGCACCTGCACGGGCATGATTTCAGGCTGCTGAATGGACAGGGAGATTATGCTCCTTTAAAAAATATTATAGATATTATGCCAATGGAAAGAGATACCATTGAGTTTGCAGCAAACGAAAGTGGAGATTGGTTTTTTCATTGTCATATTTTATACCACATGATGAGTGGAATGGGCAGGGTTTTTAGTTATGAGAACTCTCCGCCAACCCCCGAAATACCAAATCCTAAATTAGCACAACGTAAATTATTTGCTGATGACAGAATGGTACACTTTATGGCAAAAGCTGGTCTGGAAACCAATGGTACTGATGGCGAAGCAATGCTGGCACAAACACGATGGAAGCTAAGTACCATGTGGCATTTAGGTACTGATAATATGATGGGTTATGAAAGTGAAACAATGATAGGCAGGTATCTTGGAAAAATGCAGTGGTGGTATCCATACATCGGCTTTGACTATCATTATAAAATGCAAGGCGGCCTTAAAAACATCTTTGGCAGTGAAGCTAAAAATTGGTTTGGGCAACGGAGCAATAAAGACAACCGCCATACAATAGCTGCCGGTATTGCATATACTTTACCCACTTTAACCGTTGCCGATATAAGGGTTGATGGAAATGGCAGATTTCGTTTTCAGTTATCAAGAGAAGATATAGCCGTAACGCCTCGTCTGCGTTTTGGCTGGATGACTAATACCGATAAAGAATACATGGCTGGATTGCGCTACATCGTTACAAAATACATTTCGGTATCAACACACTGGGATAGTGATATGGGCGTAGGCGCAGGACTGACTTTTACATATTGATATACTAATCCGGTCTGACCGCCGTTTTCATTCGATAGTACCATTATCCAGGGATAGCAATTTTTATCTAATCAATTTATTAATGAAGCGTTTTATCACAATACTAATTTTGCTGCCGGTATTTACAACAGCACAAAATACATTCAGGGCAATCATTAAGAATAAGAAAGAAAATACTGTATTGCCCGGTACAACAGTATTTATTAAAAACATTTCTAAACCCGGTATTGCAGATAGCAGTGGTTTGATATTTATAAATAATATTCCGTCCGGAGCGCATGAACTGATATTCAGTCATGTTGGATTCAAAGAAAAAAAATCAAACTGGTATTCCCACTTTTGTTGAGAGTGGGATAAGAATAGATAACAACAATCCTTTTACCAAAGAAAAACTGAAGGGCGTATTTATTTTACCAAGGGTTAATATGTTATTTAAAATAAGCAATGCGATCAGTAGCAGGATCGGTGCTGGATCAGGATATAAAATGCCTACGCCTTTCATTGATGACGCAGAAAAAATTGCTTACCGGAATATTCAGGCCATTGATTTTTCTGCAATAAGGGCAGAAAAAAGTTATGGGGTGAATGCTGATTTCAATTACCGCAAACAATTTGATGAAGTTAAAATTATTTTAAACCAGTTTTTCTTTTATACAAAACTCAACCGGCCGATCTTGCTTCAAAATATTAATTATAGTAATGCCAATGGTTATATAGACACGAAGGGTGCAGAAACAAATATGAAGATCAGTATTGATGAATTATCTTTTTACCTGGGATATACTTATACAGATACCCGGCAACATTTTAATTCAGCTGATACGTGGCAGCCATTGTCAGCAAAGCACAGGGTCAATTTTGATTGCACTTACGAAATTGAAAATCGTTTCCGCTTTGGCATAGAGAGCTTTTATACAGGCAAGCAGTTTTTGTCTGATGGAAAAACAGGCCAGGGCTTTATAACTTTTGGTTTACTTGTTCAAAAAATGTGGAAGCATCTTGATATTTTTATAAATGCAGAAAACCTCACAGATAGAAGGCAGACACGGTTCGGTTCAATTTATACCGGCACCATTACGAACCCCGCTTTTAAAGATATTTATGCGCCGTTGGATGGTGCAATAATTAATTCCGGCATAAAAATAAAAATATAAGTTGGGGAGAATGATGATTTAATAAACAGAAATTTCAAAGCACTCTGCCTTCTCTTTTCATGTTGAGGACGTTCTATACAATTTAAATTAATTTTTTGCAATCGTTAGCAATACCGAAACCGTAGTGCCTTTACCTTTTTCGCTATTGATATGCAATGTAGCGTTCATCATTTTTACCAGGTCTTTAATGATCAGGTATCCAAGGCCATTCCCTTTCCGGTTGTCGATATTGGCTGAAGAAATAATAAACTGGTCGGCCATAATGTTTTTGATCTGGTCAACCGTCATCCCCGCTCCTTCATCTTTTACGGTGACCGATAATTTTTCATCAACAGGTATTGCGGAAATTATAATGGATCCCTTTTCAGAAAAGTTGATCGCATTGGTCAACAGGTTATAGACCAAAATTTTCAGGGGTTCAAAATATTGATAGATCTGCAGCCCGGGGTCAACCGTATTTTCCAAGGTTATTTTTTTTTGTTTAGCCAATGAATTCAATACGCCCATTACCTGGTTCGTCATGTCGTAAAGAATAAAACTTTCTTTTGCCAACCGCCTGTTTTCATTCTGGTATTTGATCCAGTTTAAAATATTGGTAGAGAGTAATTGCAGCTCCTGTGATGTATTCGTGATCTCCTGAATAGTTTCCTGCTGTAATTCCTCGCTCATTAAACTTCTTTTTTCAATGAGGTTTTTCCCGGCTACAGTTACAAATCTTAAAGGCGTTACGATGTCATGGCTGATGATAGAGATCAATCTTGTTTTAATGGTATTGTTCTTTTCCAGTATTTCATTCTGATCCTGTAATTTTTTTGTTTTTTCGGCCACCTGCCTTTCCAGTTTATATTGCTGTATTTTATATTGCCGCGTGCGGAAGTGCATGAACAGCGCCACTACACTTAAGGCTGTTAAAAACAGCAGCAGGTAAAACCACCATTGTTTATTCCATGGTGTGCTGATGGTGAAGCTGATCTCTTTATAAGAAAAATCATTGATGCCAAAGCCATTCATCTTCCTGATGCGCAGGTTGTATTTTCCTGAAGAAAGATTGATCAACCTTATCACAGCATCATTATCGATGTTAACAGGAATCCATTTGCTGGCATCATTCAATTGATAATCCAAATAAATATTTTCTTTATTGCACCATGATGAAAATCCAAGCTTCACTACTATCTCTCCGGTGTTGGCGGGAAGTTCAATATGTTTAAGAGACGCTGGCGAGAATTTTTTATTATCTGCAATGATCTCATCAATATAAATTTCTCCATTAGGCAAAATGGGAATGGCCTTTTGTGGATCTACCCAAAGCAGTCCATCCATCGTGGGAAATGATATCGTATTGTTCAGCATCCGCAAAGCACAGGGCGTACAACCTCCGTTTAACTCTGTAGTTTCCATACCATCTTTTTTACCAAAATAATGATAGTAAACTGATGTTGATGTGTTTTCAAAAAAGCCAATGAGCTCTGCAAGACTTGATTTAAACAAACCTCTATTGGTGCTGATCCAACAAAAACCTTCATCATCAGGAACAAAACAATGCGGATATAAAAGATATTTATTCTTATCCAGCGGCATAGATTTTACCAGGCCGTTTTTATAGATATAAAATCCAGAACCATAGGATCCAAAAAAAATATAGTCTTTATATTTCCAGATGCTGCGTACGCAAATATTTTCTTTTGAAAAAATGGTATCTAATGTATGAGTGCCGGTATTAAATCTTAATAAACCTGCGCAAGTTGCAATACCTAAAATGCCGGGGCTTATTTCTGTAAAATCAAAAGTCAGCGTTCCTGACAGTTCTTTTGGATATTGATACAACCACAACAGGCTATCTCCATCAAGAACACCAATACCACTGGGACTGGCCAGGTAAATACGATTACCTGATGATGCTACGATCTCGCCGCGTTTTATTTTGGGGAACATTGTTGTCTGGCCGGTCGTCTTGTTATATTGGTGCAGGCAGTTGTATCTGATTTTGGGGTCTGCCTGACTATACCAAAGTAAATTGTTGTCGGTAAGGGATATGTTGAAGGAGAATTTTCCCTGTATAGGCAAAGTAGGTTTGGTTGTACTATTGTCGCCAATGATATCACTTTCATTGGTTAATATATTACCATTGTCCAATTCTATCTGTGAATAATAAGAGTTCCTGTTTTTTGAAGTAGGGTCATGTCTTTTTTTTGATGCAATACGGTTTTGATTGATCACGATCAATCCTTTTGATTCTGTTCCAATAAAAAGCAACCCGTTTTTTTCACTGTACTGGATAGATATAATATAGGAGTCTGGCGGAATGCCCGTAAATACCTCCTGTGCAGATAGAGCTTTACCATCATAATTTAATTTCCAGGCATTTTCACCTGCTATAACAAAGGGATTAAGCATACCGGTTTGCCAGTACAAAATACTGTTTGCAGTGCTGTTAAATATATCATCTGCTTTGGTGAGTACCACAGAACTGATGGTTTGATCTTTTGTATTAAAAAGAAAAAACTCTTTTTTATTGGTTACAATAAAACAATTCTCGCCGATTTTAAAAATAGTATTGATATTTCCTTTTTCAAAAGGAAGTGCTACTGCTTCTCTTGAACTGATCGTGCGATAATACAATGAAGATCGAAACGACATGATAAATGAAGTATCGCTGATACAAACTATTTTATCAACGCTTGCAGAGAATGTGGAACTGACAAGAACGTCGGAATATTTTTTGAAGAAAGTATCTGAAACGGCGAGTAAATAATAACCGCCAAGCTGTGTATTGAGGCCGTTGCTGACGTCGGATTTTCTCCAGAGTGCCGGTGTATTTTTATCAATAGAAAAAATATTGCCCTGTTGATCTGAAGTATAAATAGTGCCTGCATTGTTACGCATGATGAACAACATTCTCTCGGAAGTGATTTCAGGCATGGTTTCCTTAGTGTAAGATTTAATATCTGCACCATTGAATCTTACAATACCTGCTTCCGTGGCCAACCACAAAAATTCAGTTTTTTCATCCCATTGCATACCCTTGATACCATTGGAAGGCAGCCCATTGTCGGTAGTATAAATCTGTATATGAGAATTGCCTGCAGTTTGAGAGACAGACTGCAGTGAAATTAAAAGGCAAAAGAAAACGATAAAGTGTTTGGGCATAAACAGTTTGCTGTAACAATTTACTGTATTGTGCTCAATAATTCACATTGTACAATGTAGCCAGCTCCATCAACTCTTTAATATTACCTGCATTGGTTTTTTCAAATATGCGGCTCTTGATGGTGGAGATAGTGTTCATTTTAAGATTCAGGTTGTCGGCAATATCTTTTGTGCCAATGCCTTTTAATACATAGTGCAATATTTCCAATTCTCTTGGGGCCAATGCCGTAAAAGGATTGTCGTGGTGCTGGATATTGGTTGGCCTTACAGGTGTTTCATTGTGCAGGAATTTGTAAAGTTGCTGCATCATATCTTCTTCCCCTGCACTTTTACTCATGTAGTAGTTGATACCATACTGTTTTAATGCTTCCCCATAAATTTCTGCGGGTTGCATGGAAAAGATCAGGATATTTAAAGCGGGATATACTCGGCGGATATTGGGGATCACTTCCAGCGTGCTTCCATCGGATAAAATAATATCCAATACCAGGTGGGTGTATTTATGTTTCACTAATTCATTCATCAATTCATTGCAGGTGGCCACTTCGTGAATGTCGGTAAAGCCAAGTGAAAGTTGCATGTTTAGTTTCATGCCCTTCCTGATCATGCTATGGTCGTCTGCAATTAATATTTTTGGAGGCATACTATCTTATTATCGTTACGGTTCCCTGTAAAATTTGATTTGTGTTATCATTAAGCCTGATGAGATAAACATACGATCCTGAATTCTGCTGCACCCCTTTGTATGTGCCATCCCAGGGATGCGAAACATAATTGCCGGTTTCCCATATTTTTTCTCCATAGCGGTTAAAGATAATTACAATGCCTTTAGGGTACAATGCCATACCAGGAATTTTCCACACATCATTGGTACCATCGCCATTGGGCGTAAAGGCATTGGGAATAAATAATTTTGAGATCACACTTACCATCACACTGTCTGTTGCTATACAATGGGAAAAAGGGTTTTCTACTTTTAATAAATAAGTTGTGGTTACAGCAGCAGTAGATACGGGTTGCAGGATCGTATTGGAATTTAAAGCGGTAGGCGGTGTCCATAGATAATTGTAGGTAGCTGCCGGAGTTACTGCAGCATCCAATAAAACAGAAGTGCCTGTCTGGATAATTTTATCGGCGCCGGCATTTACCTGTGGCGATGGATTTACAGTTAAAATATCCGTTGCAGGTAAAGATTTACAACCGTTGGCATCGGTGATTACCAGGCTGATATTATAAGTGCCTGCATTGTTAAACAGTCTGCTGAAGGGTGTGGCAGCAGCACCGGTGCCATTGCCAAAATTCCATAGCCAGGTGTTTATGCCGGTTATAGTTGAAGTGAATGATACCGGTTTGTTTTCGCAGAGTGTATCTTTTTTAATGATGAAAGATGCCAGCGGAGTAGGATTGATAACAGGTATCGTTACGAAGGCTGTGTCGCTCGAACAACCCTGCCCGATGTTGACGGCATGTTTTACCACAATGTTGTTTTGTGGTAAACTGTAGGTATGCGTGCTGGTATTACCCGAGCTGTTATTCTGTATTTGTCCGTCACCAAAATTCCAATACCAGGTTGTGTTACTGCTATTGGTATACGTAGAGGTAAAGGTTATAGCATTGCCCGTACATAAATTACCTGTGTATGAAAAGGAAGCCGAAGGTTTGGCAGCTACAATGATTGTTTGTTGAAATGCAATGCTGGAACAGCCCGAGTTAGAGAAAGTAATCAATTGCAATATAAAACTGCCTGCCGTATTATATGAATGATAGAAAGGCGTATTGGTATTCCTGGTTAAAGTAGTACCATCACCAAAATCGTATTGCCAACCTGTTATATTGCCCTGTGCAATAGACGAGGTATCGGTAATGCGGATAGAATCGCCCACGCAGATATTTCTGTCGTATCCAAATTTTGCAATAGGCTTACCCAGTATCACTACGGTGCGGTAAGCGGTGTCACTCACGCAATTATTGTTGGATACAGTTATTAACTTAATCGTGTAAGTGCCCGCCGTATTATACACATGATAGAATGGCGTATTGGTATTACGGGTTAAAGTATTGCCATCGCCAAACAGATATTGCCATGAGCTGATGCTGCCACTTGCAATAGAGGAAGTGTCGGAAATTAAAACCGAATCACAGGATGGCGTTGTGGCCCCTAACTTTGACACTGGTTCAGGAAAGATGTTTATGGTTTTAGTAGTGTCGCCTGCACAACCATTATCTGCGTATATCCGGTAACGTATATTTTGCAAACCAGCAGTTGCAAATCTTTTTTTGGCATTGATTGTAGTTTGTATGCTGCCGTCATCGAAATTCCATAAGTAGGTGCCGATATTAAATCCGTTGGCTGACGACGTGCCGGTAAAGGTTACTGTATCGGCAAGGCAGTTTGCATTTAATATAGAAAAATCTGCAACCGGCCCTGGTTTTACTACAACTTTTACGTTGGCATTTTCTGTTTGGCTGCAATTAGTGGTAACTAAATTAGTATATGAAACCGGAATATAAAATGTACCCGTATTGGCAAAAATAAAATCCTGTTGAAGTGTATAAACATAATAAGTGCGGCCATTGATCAATTCTGTGCCCACAGGTACAGGGTTACTAATAAAAGAATCAACATTAGGCGAAATGCCGGGTATCTGACTCAGTTTCCAGGTAATTGAAGTGGCGGGATAAGCCACTTTTACATAAAGGCGGACAGGCGTTTTTAAACAGGTAAAAGTATCGGTATAGCCAGTATTGTTATTAACGTTTCCAATTCCACTGTAATAATTGAGGTTGTTGATACGCGTGCCAACATTGTAACCATAACTTTCAAAAAAGCCCAATCCATATACAGTGGCATTGATGGCAGAATCGCACGTGATTGTATGTTGCGCTGCGGGGCCAAGAAACCTGGCCAGTGCAACGGAATAAGAAGGAAAAGTGGGATGTGTGATAATCTGGTTGGCTGGTAGAGATACACCATCAACTTTTAGAGAATTTACTGCAGCAGTAGGTAAGTAAATATTAGTATAAACATAATCAATACCCGATTTTCTGCTGGTATAAAACAACACAGACTTTTGTCCCTGTTCAATCGGGCTTAAATAAAACATTTCCGGATCACCGTAGCCATTCACGTTTAGATCCCAGCATTGGTTTTTATTAACCATGTATTGTGCCACTACAACCGGTTTATCGGCTTCTATATAATTTCCACCGGTGGAATCTGAGTATTCGTAATAGAAATTTTTTATCAACCCTGTCATTACTACGCCGTCTTTTTTAACAACAGTGGTTGGATCTTCTACGCATATCCGATAGTAGCTTCTGTTGGATTGTAAAATATCTGTATTGGTATTATTAATAGTATGATAAGTAAGATAACGCGTGCCCCATGCCTGTGCCGGAAACGCCTGCTGATGCATGAACTCGCCACCATCACCCCTGCATATACGAATACCGCCCGATCCTGAAAACAATGCTACCGGATGACAATTTCCATCGGCGCCGGTTACAGAAACCACTTTACTTCCCGTCATATCTTTACTTGCTGCCCATGCCTGGTTAGAGCCGCCCACTAATTTGCCAAACACATGATATGATTCGCCTTTATTTAAATTTACCGTATACGTTTGTCCAGGTAACCAACCGTTTTTAGTTGTATCCGATGGCGTAATCTGAAGTCTTGTGTTATCTTCTGAAGCAATAGCATAAAACCAACTATACCAGTCTGCACCATTTGATGTAGTGGGGCTTACTGAGGGAAGCGTAGAACCAGAAGTGGATTGGAGATAATTAATAGAATGATATAAGTAACCATAGGTTTCTACAGGCATCAACATGGTAGCACCCGAAACCTGTGTTGAATAGACATGCGCATATACTGCAACCGGCACATCACTTACAATATGAATACCCCTGTTTTGTAAACCATCCGTTAAAGTGCGGGCATCATTGGGCCCCGATTTCGGAATAAGTATAGAAGCGTCAACAGTGTTTGCAGGAATCGTTAAGGTTTGTGAATAACCTGTATTGGTTACCGTTACTGTAACGGTTGCCGGTTGTACTGTACTGATATAAAGCGCCAGTTCCTGGAAGTTTACCGGACTTTCATTAAAAAAGCTGTAATCAAATCCGTATGCCAGCCAGAATTCCTTTCCCCGATTGGACTTGTCTTGTCCCTGCAGGAATAAAGTAAAAAGAATGCATGCTATCAGTAAGGTATCGCGTTTCATATCTGTTTGAAAGAACAATATTCAAAATTTTAAAAAGAAATGCCTGTAGAATTAACTCTACAACCCCCACTTTGATATTGATCTAATCTTGTGCACGAAATATACCATTACTTAAAGATTATAATTATGAACAAGAACTGCTTTGGAAAATTGCATTATGGTTTACTATTAATAATGATGCTCTTTTTTTCAATTTCTTCTTTTGCACAACAAAGTGAATACCGCACAGACAAATGGCGCTTCAGCGATCCCAAGCAATTTGGATTTACCGTATTGGATGTACAGTTTTACGACAACAATTTTGGTATTGCTGTAGGAAACAATGGCGGCATTGCAACAACAGTTGATGGTGGCGTTAAATGGAGTTATGGGCCATTTACTTTTACCAATCCTGCCGGTTTAAAAGTGAGCAATACTTTTGAAGACGTGCATATCGCATCGCCTACAGTTGCTTATGCAGTTGGGTTAAGCGGCCTGATGGCAAAAACAATTGATGCCGGTAAAACCTGGAGCCTTGTTACCACTCCTTTGTGGGCCGGTCAAAGAAACATCAACACCTGCTGGTTTTTTAATAAAGATACCGGCTACATTGCCGGCCAATGGAATACTGCAGATTCTATTCCTAAATTATACCGTACAAAAGATGGAGGAGCTACATGGGATTCATTGGCAGCGCCACCTGTAAACACTACAACAAGGGTTGGGTATGTTCAAAATGCTACTTATGCCCCGATAGATTACAATGTGGATGCTAAAGCAAAAGAAATATACCGGATACAATTTTCAAGTCCAACGATTGGATATATAACAGGCCAGGGAAGCCCTTTATTTCCAACCCTTCCACAATTTAATATTACCAGTGCAACAACCTGTGCGCTTACCACTTCACTATTAACAACAGGGTCGCAAAGTGCCACCCTTGTATGGAAATTTGATAATGGTACACTGACAGATTATTCACTTACCAAAGAACGGTTAGGTTATTCAGGTAATCCTGCAACGCCTTTTACCTGTATCTCCAAATATGGTACGGTAACTCCTGCGGTACAGCTGGTAAAGGCTTTTAATATTATTAATGATTCAACAATTATTACGATATCATTTAATAACAATACTATCATAAGGATACATACAGGAAAAAATGACAGCACTTTAAATATTAACCGGCCTGGTGTATATGAGAAAGGAAAGTATGATCTTTTGAACATTACCAATCCACCAACCGGTTATACTACAGTTCCTGCATCGCCCTTATTTTTCTCTAATCCCTATCATTTAAAAAGAGCACCCAATGGAAAATTATTTGGTTCTTCGGGTCAGGGCCTGATGTTAACTTCTGTAGATAATGGTAATACATGGAAACAGGAATTCAGTTTACCACAAGGTAAAAATTACAGTGCTTTTTCTACCTGGGCTTTAGACATTTTGCCGAACGGAAAATTGATAACAATGGGCCAGGGTGGTGTAACTGCTGACTCCGTTGGAGCAGGCCCGTTTAAAAGCACTTATGTACTGGTTGGCAGCGGCGGCAGCAAAGTGGATTTCGTGGATTGCAGTAATGGTATCGTCACTGGCGGAGCAGGTATTGCAGTAACCAATAATGGAGGTAATAGCTGGATCAATAAAGACCGCGCCGACTTCCTGGCTTCTTTTTATAACATCAATGGATTTGATTTTACCAGGTTGAATAAATGTTATTTTGCTGTAACCAATGGTGTGATTTATACTTCACCCGACCAGGGAACTACACTGGATCCATACTATTCTGATTTTAATTACCAGATGAACGATGTTAAAGGTTTTGGAACTGATACGACGTACGGTATTGGTTATGCATCAGCATTACCTACTGCAAGCAGGAAATCATCATTTTTCCGCACTACCAATGCAGGCACCAGCTGGCAAACAGTAGTTATTGCTGCTACCACAACAGTTCCAGCATTTACTGCACCTAACTTATCAAAAATGGCTTTCCCAAGCCGTAATGTAGGCTATGCCGCAGGAACAAGGAATGGGGTATATAAAACTACCGATGGTGGTACTACCTGGACCAGTATAAATCCTTTTCCGGCATTAAATGAAAATGTGGGTGGCGCTTATGCATCTTACACCAGCATTTATGCCTTAGATGATAATACTGTTTTTGTATTGGGTAATATTTTTACAACAGCGGGATTTAAAAGATTGTATAAAACAACTGATGGCGGCGCTACATGGACAGACATCAGCAACAACATGAATGCTTTATTGCCTGTTGGAAATATGCTGTATGTTGTTTTCTCCGACATCAACAATGGTTATGTATGTGGAAGCAATGTTCTGTTTACTACCAATAATGGCGGAACCTCCTGGACAATGGATATTGCGCCTCATGGAAATATAAATAATGCGATGGGCTTTGCACCACGTACTGCTCCCGCTTCAGTTCCATTCGCCAACAGAAAATTATTCATCGGTGGCCTTACTGCCGGTAATAATATTCCAACTATAATGGAGTATGGCGATACTTTAAATGTGAATGTAAATTCTGCTGAAGTAGTTACCAATGCTACCTGTTCCAACCCTTTGGGTGGCAGTATTACTATTAATGCAACAGGCGCTATTGGTCCATACACTTATAGTATCAATGGAGGCGCGTTTCAATCCTCTAATAGTTTTACGGGTTTAACCCAGGGAGTAAAAACCATCACAATCAATGATGCATTTTGCGGAACCCTTACCAAAACAGTTAACGTTGGCTTTACTGATAATTTAACTTTAATTACCAGTAATGATACTGCCGTATGTGCCGGTGCTCCTGTGCCATTGATTGCTACAAGCGCAGCTACTACTTATGCATGGTCCCCGGCAGGTGGTTTATCCAATGCAGCCATCAGCAATCCTGTTGCAACAGTTAATAGTAATACTACATATACTGTTACTGCCAGCTTAAACGGTTGTGTAAAAACAAAGGCGATAAATATTTCAACTACAGCCAACCCTGTAATTAATGCAGGTCCTGATAAGACAGTTATCAGCGGCGATGTAGTAACGTTGGAGGGCTCTTCTGCCAATACCAATGTACAAAGTGTTTTATGGTCTCCGGCAGCAACAATTACCGGAGCTGTTAACGCTTTAATAACGACTGCAAAACCAACGGCTACTACTACTTATACACTGACTGTAAAAAACAATAACGGATGTACATCAACTGATGATGCAATCGTTACAGTAATTCCTTATTGTATCAGGATTATGAATGCGTTTACACCTAATGGTGATGGTACCAACGACAAGTGGATTGTTACCAGCGGCGGAGCATGTACCAGTCAGGTGATCGTAAATGTATTTAACCGTTACGGCGATCTGGTGTACAGTAATGAAAACTACCAGAATAACTGGGATGGTACTTACAAAGGCAAGCCCCTGCCCGATGCTACTTATTACTACGTGATTAAATTCAATTTAATCAGCGGTAGCGGATTGCAATTAAAAGGCGACGTAACAATTTTGAGATAACCTATTTATAAAAAAAATTATGAAACATATAATAACAGCTTTTTTTATTGGACTTGTTTCAATAGTAAACGCGCAACAATTGCAAACATCATCCATGTATGACATGCAGGGTATTTTGCACAATCCTTCTACTGCAGGCGTGTACGAAAATAACTTTATCGGAATAACCTACCGCAGCCAGTGGTCCGGAATAAGCGGCAGCCCTAAAACATCAACGGTGTTCGGTTCTTTTAATCTACCCAAACAGCAGATCGGTATCGGAGGATATCTGTACCAGGATATCACCGGGCCAACTTCACGCACCGGCCTTGATCTTTCTCTTGCAAAGCACATTGTAATGGCCAATAAGGGTATACTTTCTTTAGGCATTGAAACCCGCCTGGAACAATATGCATTGGATAAAGGAAAACTTGCTGCAACCTTGGGTAACGACCCTGTATTAGGCGGCAGCGACAACAGGTTTAAATACGATGCCGGCTTTGGTATTTCATATACCGGAAAAAAAGTAGAAGCGGGTGTTTCGGTGTCACAACTGGTTCAATCCAAATTAAATTTTTATAGCGGCAATTTAACAAGGAGTGAAGAAGGCATGTTGTACAGGCACTACTATGCACATGCTGCGTATCACTGGGATGTAGATGGTGTAACAACTATTACACCCAATGCATTACTGATTTACCTGCCCAATGCTCCGGCAAGTTTTCAGGCAGGTGCAAGGGTTGAACATAATAAAATCTTTTGGTGGGGAGTAGGATACAGGTTGCATCAGAGTTATATGCTTTCTGCCGGAGTAAACATCAATAAAAAACTTACAATCGGGTATGCTTACGATGACTATATCAACCCGATCAGCAATTTTGACAATGGATCAAGTGCACACGAAATATTAATAAGATACAATTTTGTAAAATAAACGTTTTGTTTTTAATGTCTGCGGCAGTTTTAATACAACTGTCGCTTTTTTTATGCCGGTTTAGGAATTACTTCCAATTGCAATGGCTTCAAATGAAGATAATGTTTTATTAAAATGAAACCCGGGATAGGAAAACGACAATAAGGGTTTTATTTTGAAAGAAGTTTGGCTGCCTTTTTAAATTTTGGGGAATTTGTTTATCAAAAGAATTTTTCTCTCTGCCCTACTTGAATATAAAATGTCCTTTCAAGGTTGTCGTTTTTAAAAACTTTAATTCATACAATTAAAACGCGTCAACAACAAATCCACAACAAAAGAACTCTAATGATTTTGCTGTCCAGGTATAAATGTCAACTCAAAATTGTTTTGTAGTCTGATAAGGTTAAAAAAAAATTGTTGTCAGCTTTTACAAAACTGAAATCCTGCCAACATAAAGAAACTGTTTTTGTAAGTTTTATTAAGTTTTAGGCTTAAATATTTGTCCACTTATTCATGTCCTGTGGGAAGGCTCATCGGGTCTGCGTTTAATTCCGATCGTTAAAGACAGGGATAGCAATAATTTCTATTCTACCATAAAATGAACTGTAAAAGGCCTGCTATTTTCATTCTTCCTTTTATCAGAGCAATCGTGCAGTAAAATAAATCTAATACATTAGCTTCGTCGCCTGCTTAAGTTCTGGAGGAAGAACTATTTTTCATTTCTTTGGCCTTGCCAGTCTCCCGATTGTCAGGCCCTGAACCAAAATACTAAATACAACACAAATGTAGGTGCATATCAATAAAATGTTTTTTGCTTCATTGTCGGGCAGCGATAAAACCAATGCAATTGAAAGTCCGCCCCGAAGTCCGCCCCACACAATAATATTCGCCTCTTTTTTATTCAGGTCAATTGTTTTAGGTAGAAGTATCTTCGGAAGGTAAACAATAATAACCCTCGAAAGTAAAACGACTAAAATAGAAATTATACCCAATAGGAAATATTTTGCTTTAAATTCAATAGCAACTAACACAACAGCAACGATAATAAATAAAATTGCATTTAAAATTACATCAATCAATTCCCAAAACTTGTTAACGTACTCCTGCGACTTGTCACTCATGGCACTGTCCTGTTTGTAATTGCCTACAAGCAATCCCATAACCACCATAGCCAATGCGCCTGAAAGATGTAAGAACAAACAAAAGTTGTAACCTACCATTACAAATGCAATTGTAAGTAAAACTTCCGTTTCGTAATGGTCAATTGATTTTAAAAGTTTATGAAGAATAAAGCCAAATGCGAGTCCAAAGATAATTCCGCCCAAAGCCTCTTGTAAAAAAAGTAACCCGAAGTGAGAATAATTTATTTCAGAACTTCCTGCAGGAAGGATTTCAAGCAGGGCTATAAAGATCACCACGCCAATTCCATCATTGAATAGTGATTCGCCAACAATGATTGATTCAATTTTTTTTGGAACGTTAGCTTTTGTCAGGATGCCTAATACAGCAATGGGATCGGTGGGGGAAATTAGCGTGCCGAATAATAAACAATAAATAAAGTCTATGTTGATGTGTAATAAACTACTTATCCCATATACCATCGCGGCAATAATAAGAGCTGAAAGAATAGTTCCACCTATTGCAAACAAAGCTATTTGCTTCAGGTATTTTTTTACATTACTCCAGTCGGTATGTAATGAGCCTGCGAACAGTAAAAAACCTAACATTACCTCAACAATAAGTTTGCTGATATCTGCCTCTTGAATCAATGCCTTCGTCGTTGTATAAGGTTGGGCAAACCAAAATCTGCTAAAGAAAATTAACAAAGAGGCAATTGTAGAAAGAAAGAATAATCCAATTACAAATGGCATTTTAAGATACCTGTAATTGATATAAGCAAATGTTGCTGATACACCAATAAGGGCCGTTAAGATAATATATAAACTCAAAATTAATTTTTAATAAGTTCAACTTTCACCAATGATAAGCGTTTTTTTAACCAATTCTCAAACTTTGTTTTGTCTTCATTTGATAGTTCTTTCTGTGCCTGATAAATAAATACAGTCGAAGTACTTGTACTATCGGTGCTGTAATAAAAAATATTGTTGGAAACTGAGAGGGATTGGATATCTGGAAAAATTATTCTTGCCTCCTGAAGGATCTGCTTCCCGTTAAAGTTGTTTCCCGCGATCTCAGTTTCTAATGCCTGTATTTTTTTGTCTTTTTCATCAACAACTATATCTCTGCTTTTTATTTCATTCAAAATATTATTTCTCAGCAATTGAATTCTGTCAGCACTGTCTTGCCTGATTAATAATTGGGTAGCTAAAATATGCTGTGCCGATAGTTTGATATTCAAACTATCTATTTCATCTTTTGTAAATCTTTTGGATAAAAATGCCAATTCAATTGTTTTCGGTTTACTGTTGTAATTTGTTTTTTTAAAAATAACAGTGTTGCCTTTGGCGGTAAATTCCTGTTCAATAAAATTATTTACCGATTGATGATATTGTTGTTCTGCAAATAACTTATACGCAAAATAGATACTTGGAAGCAGCATCAATACAACCACAATACTAATTCCATATCTTACATGTTTTTGATGCTTTTTATCAACTTCTTCTTTTGCAGGATATTTTAAGAATTTGACGATACTATACGTGGCTATACAAATAAAAACGCAATTGATACCATAAAGGAAAATGGCACCCAAAAAAAATTTAAAATTTCCAATGGCTAATCCGAAACCTGCCGTACAAAGCGGAGGCATTAACGCAGTGGCAATCGCAACACCGGGAATTGGATTCCCTTTCTCCACGCGGGTAACTGCAATTACACCTACAAGCCCGCCAAAAAAAGCAATTAAAATATCATAAATATTGGGGGCAGTTCTTGCGAGTAATTCAGACTGTACTTCTTTGAAAGGACTAATAAAAAAGTAAATAAACGAAACGAGCAATCCGGCAATGGTAGCAATAAAAAGATTTCGCAAAGACTTTTTTAAAAGGTCGAAGTCATACATACCCAGAGCAAATCCTGATGCTACAATAGGTCCCATTAAAGGAGAGATCAGCATAGCGCCAATAATAACTGCTGTTGAATTGACATTGAGCCCGACAGAAGCTACCAAAATTGCACAAGCTAAAATCCAGAGATTCGCGCCGGTAAAAGAAATATTTCCTTTTACACTATCTAAAGTTTTTTTTCTGTCATTTTCGCCATTATGAAGGTTGAACAGTGTATTGAAAAATGAACTCATCTCGATTATTTATTATAGTATTGCGGTTAAACGAGCTTGTCCTCCCAATCTAAAAAGACACTACAAACTTATACCGGAAATTATCAGACGACAAAAAGCATATTGACTACTCCGAAGGTAATTAAAATGCTGTTTGTATCTTCTTCAGCATAGATTGGCTTATAATGGCAGAATATCTTTTCTTGAAAGCTGATACAAGATATCCAGGCATATTGTCCTGCCATACTTATAGTTAACGCAGAAACATATAGACAAGAAGAAGTAATGTCATTGCCGCAAATTGCTGTGGCAAACCATGCATTTAATTTTTTTGCAGACGACATTGTAATAAATTTTTAATAAAGCGCATATTTAGACCGAAGGGTATAATAATAGACCCGGTCACAAAGAATTTAGGAAGTAAAACTATATATGAATTCAGATTCATACACACAAAACTTAAGCAAGCACTATTAAATTATTTAATAGTGCAGACCCCAAAGATTGCCCAGATTTAGAATGATTCAGTAAATGTTTTCATGAATAAATTTTCATACCAATTCGGTCTAGTAGATATTGCCTCTAACTTCAACTGTGGAGCACTGGCTGAATTAACTATTATTGCATCGGCGTGAATAGATGCCGCATATTCCCAGGCGGCAGTAAGAAGATTTGTTCCATTAAGGCTCTTGCATTCAACTGGTATATTGCCGAAAGCTTTTACCAGCTTTAACGATTCAAGCAAGAGATGAAACTGTTCCGACTTCGTTTGTTCTATGTTGTGTGAAATGGCTACAAAATGAATTTTAATAGAATGTTCCATAGCAAAATTCAGAATTGCTTTTACCCTTTTTTCAGGAAGTGAAATATTTACAGGTAAAACCACATTTTGCCACTCAAATATACCTTCTGGCTTATGGAAAATAGTCATTACAGGTATTTTTGCTGAGCGTGTTATATATTTTGCTGTGCTGCCACTTAGCTTTGACAGCCATTTGCGATGCTCGTTCATTCCAACTACTATAAAATCGATATTGTTTTCCTTCGCATATTCATTTATCTGCCTGGTAGGATTTCCTTGCTTGATAATAGTGATTATGTGAACATTATTTTTCAACTCCATCATTGTTTTCCAGTGGTCCAGAACTTCCTGTTTAACCTGCATTATTTCTTCCAGCGCATTCGGCATGGCAAAATGCATTGCAGAGGATATGATAATTCCTAAAGAAGAATTACTGATCACATGCAATAGGTGAATATCGGAACCATGTTTGATCGCCAGCGCAGTCGCATGTTTTAATGCTGAAAGCGAATGGTCTTTTAGATCGACAGGTACCAGAATATTTTTAATATTTGTATTCATAACAAATAATTTATTTGTTCTAAAATTAAGATCCTGCGTTAAACCTCACATTAAAACAGAGTTAAAATCCCGTTAGAAATTTTATGTCATTTTCGCGTTGTTACAGTTCAGAAAAAACAGAATGTTTTTAGAAACGAAGTATGAAAAATGAAACGGATTTCTGAAAATGCATTGGTACTATTATACACAGAAAAAATACAGTGTCAGTTACTTAAAAAGGTTATTTGGCCGATGGCAATACAATCGTGAACAATACTTCATTTTGCCCGATATTCTCTACTTTTACTTCACCCTTATGTAATTGGATGATTCGTTGAACCAACGAAAGTCCCATCCCGTACCCTTGTTGGTGAAGGACCGAATGAGAACGGTAGAACGGGTAAAATAATGAGTCGGCATCATTAATTTCAATATGGCCCTTGTTGCTAAACAACACAATTATTTTCTCTTCTAAAAAGGCAAGGCTTAGTGTAACAGAATGATCTGAAGAGTATTTACATCCATTTTCCGCAATGTTTTTAAAAGCGCTTAATAAAAGGTCATAGTGCCCGTTCACCGTACATTCCTCCTCATTTTCGGGCAAGGCATCTGCGTGCAGATTTACCTTACCTACGAAGGAAAGTTTACCTATTGAGGCAGCAACATCCATTACCAATTCGTCAATTCTGATTGCACGGGTTTGAATACTTTCGCCCTTGGCAGTACGTGCAATTTCCAGAAGGCTTTTTACTAATTGTGACAGCTGATCGATATCATCTTTAACCGATATTAATGTGTCCCGATAGGTCTCGGCGTTTCGATCTTGCTGAAGTGTAACGTCAATCTGGCTTGTTATTACTGTAAGCGGCGTAGCAAGTTCATGTGATGCATTCGCAATAAATCTGCCCTGAATTTCGAATGATTGTTGTAAACGGTCGAGCAGCAGATTAAAAGTTTTTGTCAGTTCATTCCATTCATCGTTGATATCGCTTTCGGATAATCGTTTTTCAATATTTTGTAAACTGATTGATTTTACGGTGTGTGTAATTTTATTGAGTGGATTCAGAATTGTGCGACTGAATATATAACCAGCAAAGGCAGATAAAACAAGGCATGTAACAAAAGTAATCAGCAATAAAAAAAGCAATTGCCGGAGCCGATCTTTCCCGTCTTTATCTTCTGCAGAAATTACAATTACCGCTATTCCCGATTTTGTGGGATAAGAAAATGCCATTGCTTCTTTTTGCTTCACGGAAAAAAAATTGATTTGTTTCGTGCGGGCACTACTGAAAATCTTTTCGTTTACCTCAATGGTATCACGTAAGTGTTTTACACTTCTGTATAACAATTTATTATTGAAATTATAGATGCCAATACTTTCACCATATAAGCTGTTTACAGTCACGCTATCTACTTTTTTCAGCAGCGACTCATTTACTTCTTCCACTTCAAATAATAAAGATGCAGTAGTAGTAGCCCGGTTTTTCAGGCGGTTTTTAAAATCATCTTTTCGCTGAAAATCCGATACATTATAGATCAACACGCAGGACAACAGCAAAATTATACCCGTTAGTGCCAGAAAAGCAAGGATAATCTTATGCTGTACCTTCATGGTTTATCTTTTAAGAATGGCAATTTAATTCATCGTCATTTACTCCTTCATCATATATCCGAATCCTACCAGCGTATGAATTAATTTAGAAGAAAAGCCTCTGTCAATTTTACGACGAAGATAATTTACATACACATCAATGATATTCGTGCTGGTATCAAAATCCAGATCCCAAACCTTTTCTGCGATATCGGCACGGGAAACAACCCGGTTTTTATTTCTTATAAAATATTCGAGCAACTGAAATTCCTTTGCGGTGAGGGAAATTTTTTTTCCATCCCGACGCACTTCTTTATTATCAATGTTTAATTCAAGATCAGCAATACGCAACTGGTTGCCGATAGAAATAGTACTGTCTGTTCTGCGAAGCAAGGCTTTGATGCGAACCAGCAATTCTTTAAAATCAAACGGCTTCACCAGATAGTCATCTGCCCCGATGTCAAAACCCTGTACCTTATCGTCAGTACTTCCGAAAGCAGTTAACATTAAAATAGGCACCTGGGTATTATATTGACGGATGTATCTGCATAGATCCAGCCCATTCATTTTAGGAAGATTGATATCAAGAATGATTAGTTCGAAGGGCCCGGCAATGAAATGCTTTTGTCCCATTTCGCCATCGTAGGCAATTGAAACGGAATATTGAAGCTCTTCCAGGCCCTGCTTTAAACTGCCCGCAATTTTTACTTCATCCTCCACAATCAAAATTTTTGTATTTCCTGGCACACTGAGTAAATTAAATAGTGATTAAGATCGAATTTTAATTCCTGTTTATAGCATTGCTATTTTTTGATAATCCTGTCAAATTAAGAAATTATCATTTGCCGCGAGACTAACATCGGCACTCCTTTTACAAATCATTAATGGCAACAATGAAATTTATCAAGAGATTACGAAACTTAACTGTCTTCTAAGTGATTTTTTTAAAAGAATTAGTATTAAAAAAGCGATTATGCATGATTGGTCTTCCGCAATTAGCATCATTTTGCGATAGGTAAAAAATAAAAGTCTCCAACAAATAAGTTTAATTGATTTATTTCTAATGCATTTTATCTTGCTGTTACAAACCGTTGACTATTACTTTTGCCAGACTATCAGCTTGATTTTCCTTTTTAATTTGATTGGCGAGGTTCACTCCATCCTTGCAACTGAGTACTGGAAGTCTTGAATGATTAACAACCTGTTGCGTGAATGGCCCAATGAAAAACTGAGCATGTTTGTAGTCCAAAGAAGCATTGATTGCTATCAGGTCAACAGACATCTGTTCGCTCAACTCTAATACTTTTGAAGCATAATTGCTGCAAGTATATTTTTCTTTAGTGCATGTCACTCCTTTATTTATAATAGACGCAATAACCTCGCGCAGCTCATCTTTGGGAAAAGTGGGTATTGTTTCCTTAGCGTCAGTTCGGAGTGCCGCAATGTGAATTGCAATGGCCTCAAAGCCGAAAAGAGAGTCTATCAATTCATATTTCGATTTAAGAAACTGACCCGGTCTTGCCGGAAAAAGTATATTTTTAAACTCTGCCTTTTTATACCCGGCAGGAATGGTTATTACCGGGACTAAGCTATTTTTGATGACGTTGTAAGATGTTGTTCCAATAAAGAACTCGCGGGTACCAGAAACACCATGTGCCCCCATAACAATCAGATCGACTGGTAATTCTTCCGTGGTCCGGCAAATTTCATCATATGGAATGCCGGTTGGCATATGTATCTGCACAGCAATATTGTGAATCTCAATAATAGACTGATAGGCTTGGTATAATTGTGTTCTCGATTCCTGATTTAATTCTATTAGACGAGATTTTGCCGAACTATCCGGGCTAATACCAGAAGTTATATAACGGCTTTCAATAACATGCAACAAGTGCAAAACCGCTTTGTGTTGTTTACATAGATTAATTGCGATTCTCAGCGCATTATTTGATTGGTCTGAAAA
Organism: Ferruginibacter sp.; assembly: GCA_040003235.1. Lineage (GTDB taxonomy): Bacteria > Bacteroidota > Bacteroidia > Chitinophagales > Chitinophagaceae > Ferruginibacter. Next base: position 56,984 of record JBDUCW010000004.1, read on the forward strand.
ATCTGTGGGTGCGAGAATATTTTTTATTGCTGATCTCATCTTCTCTGTTTTTACGCAAATTTCTACGTGAAACATAAACCTATGATTAAAAGAAGATTAGAATGCGATTAAAATGTTGCTCCGCAACATGAATCCTATTTGCAGCTAATAGATTTTTCAGAGATCATCAATCCTTTCATTGCCTTAAAAATATTGTTCTTATACGGGAATGTTTGGGTTATAAATCCCTTTACTGAAGAGGAGTATAATGAGATCAACAAATTTTTATATTCCGGTGCTCACTAAAGAAAATAAAAGATGGTAGTTTTGCTGAACAATCATAATTCCATAGGAAAATAAACCAAAAGGAAAAATGGCAGGAAGGCTGAAATTATTTTTTCAATGTCTCCTCTAAAAGGCCGCTTTGGCATTGGCCGCTATTAATCAGGGTTATCGTCTGGCACCGAAGAAGAGCAACTGCAAAGGGTTTCAGCAATTGAAACCCTTTTCTTTTTTGCCACGGACATATTTATAATTATTAATAAAGACGGGCTATGAACTTTCCCTTTAAAGAAACAAGAAAAAAATTAATGGCAGGCGACTTCTCAGGACTGTTCAGAATGTCGAAGGATAAAAAAGATAATTTTATTCATCCTTCTGAAGTTGCCAAGTTGTTTATTTCAATTCCCACAAAAAAGGCAATTGAAGCTTTTAAATCATTTCCCGCGGAGCAGGAGGTTTCTGTTTTTCCCTATCTTGATAACCAGCTTCAACGGAAAATACTTCCCAGTTTAACAAAAACCAGAGCTGCTTATATTCTTAATGCATTAAGTTCTGATGACCGCACAATCTTTTATTCATCTTTAAAAGGAATTGAATTATCCGGTCTTCTTGAGTTGCTCAATGAAGAAAATAAAAACGCACTGAACCAGGTACTGGGTTATTCCGACAAAACTGTTGCAAGAATTATTAATACCGACTTTGCTACCATTGAAAGCGGAATGAGCATTGCCGAGGCAATTGAATATTTACGCCAACATTATAAAGACACAGAAGCTACCAATGTTATTTATGTGGCTGATAAAGATGGGCGGCTGATTGACGATATTCCGGTACGGCGTTTTCTGTTAAATGACCCGCAGAAAAAAGTAGAAGATATTTTAGATGGTTCCTGTATCCGTTTAAAAATTACTGACAGCAAAGAAGACGCTGCGCAGAAATTTAAAGAATACGATCGCGTTGTATTGCCTGTGACAAATGATGATAATGTTTTATTGGGGGTCGTTACGGTGGATGATGTAATGGATATAATAGAACAAAGGGATACCGCAGAAATGCAAAAGTTTGGTGGTATTGAAGAACTGGATTATCCCTATGTTAAAACACCCTTCGGTTCTTTATTGAAAAAAAGAGCAGGTTGGTTAATCATACTTTTCCTGGGTGAAATGCTTACAGCTACAGCCATGGGATATTTTGATGCAGAAATTCAGAAAGCCGTGGTGCTGGCACTATTTGTTCCATTGATTATTTCCAGTGGCGGCAACAGTGGCTCACAGGCAGCAACACTGATCATCCGTGCGATGGCATTGAAGGAGCTAACGTTTAAAGACTGGTGGTATGTAATGCGCAGGGAAATTTTATCAGGCTTATCACTCGGCGTTATTTTAGGAATGATAGGATTTATAAGAATATCTGTGTGGCAGAATTTTCATTGGTATAATTATGGTCCGCATTGGTTATTGCTGGCAATCACTATTTTATTTTCATTGATCGGCATTGTTATGTGGGGAACATTAACCGGCTCCATGATACCAATGCTGTTGAAACGTTTAAAAATTGATCCTGCAACTTCATCCGCGCCTTTTGTTGCAACACTGGTTGATGTTACCGGGCTGATCATCTATTTCAGCATCGCTGCAATTTTTTTAAAAGGAACTTTATTGTAACGCAACTGAGTTTTCCGATTATATTCTTTACTTTTCAGTACGAGAAAAAGAACAGAATATTTAATGATGAAGAAAAAAAAATCTTTTCTTTTTTTAGCAAGAGTAAAAAGAACACTCGGCATTTTAGGACCCGGTCTTGTAACCGGCGCAAGCGATGACGATCCTTCCGGCATAGCTACTTATTCGCAGGCGGGTGCACAGTTTGGGTTCGGCACTTTATGGACAGCATTGCTGACCTTTCCACTCATGGCTGCTATCCAGGGAATGTGTGCAAGGATCGGAATCGTTACATCACAGGGTTTAACAGTAACCCTGAAACAACATTATTCCAGACCCTTACTTTATACGATGCTGCTGTTCAGTTTTCCTGCCATCACTTTAAATATCGGCGCAGATATACAGGGCATGGGTGCTGTAGCAAACATGATGTTTCCACAGATTCCTGTATGGATTTTTTGTGTTGCCATTACTGCCGCACTTATGTTTATCATTATAAAATATCCCTATCAGAAAATAGCAAAAATTTTAAAATGGCTTTGTCTTTCTTTATTGTTGTATATCATCGTTCCTTTTATGATCAAACAGGATTGGGGACTTGTTGCAGAAAATACATTTATTCCGACCATAAAACTGAATAAAGAATTTTTCTCCATCATCGTTGCCATACTTGGAACAACAATATCTCCTTATTTATTTTTTTGGCAAACAACAATGGAAGCTGAAGATATGGCGCACCACAAAAAAAATGTGATGGTCAATAAAAGGATATTGGGCGATATGAAGAAAGATGTGAACATTGGAATGCTGTTATCCAATCTCGTAATGTTTTTTATCATCTTAACAACAGGCAGTGTTTTATACAACGCCGGCATCAGGCAGATAGATACGGTTGACCAGGCCGCAAAAGCTTTAGAGCCTTTGGCCGGAAAACTAACTTATTTAATTTTTACCGTGGGTGTATTGGGAACTGGGTTGTTGGCAATACCGGTATTGGCGGGTTCGCAATCTTATATGCTGGCAGAAACATTTGGATGGGAAGCTGGTCTGGATAAAAAATTTCCACAGGCCAAAGCATTTTATATCTCTATCATTATTTCTCTCATGGTTGGACTATTATTGAATTTTTTGGGCATAAGCCCGATCAAGGCTTTATTATATACTGCCATCTCTTACGGACTTACTGCGCCGGTGCTGATCGCGATCATATTACATATTGGTAATAATAAAAAGATCATGAAAAAGAATACCAATTCGAAAGTTTCCAATGCGCTTGGCTTTATTACTTTAATAATCATGACCGTTGCAGCCATTGCATTAATTTATTTTCTGTTCAGATAACCCTGGCATACTGCTGTGACCGAATTGCTATCTTTATAAAAAGTATTCCATGACAAATAACGACATCTTAAAAAAACTTCGTGTTGCACTTTCTCTCCGCAATGAAGATATTATTGAAATACTAAAGCTTGCCGATTTTGAGATCAGTAAAGGAGCGCTCGGCGATTTCTTCCGCAATGAAGATCATCCGGGCTTTGTGCCGGCCGGCGACCAGGTACTCAGGAATTTTTTAAATGGATTGATCATTTATAAACGCGGTAAACTTCCTGAAAAAACCCAGGAAAAATAATATCAAAAAGTGCCGGTTATAAAAATCGATATGCCTTGCGGTAATATTTTCTAAGGCGTATTATGATTTATAAATTATCAATGTCCTACTTTAAGCAATGCCTGTTGTTTAAAATTACCGGAACGTACATTGACAGATGTTCTTACATTAAGCGGGTTTACATTAATAAAAATCCTGTTGTTCATACTGGTGGCAGGATCAAAAATCAGTTTTCCAACCTGGGCAGGTAATAAGTTGCCGCCAAAACCATTGCTGTTATTGCTCGCCACAATGGAAATACCATTTCCGAATTTTAATACAGAGCTGTCTCCAAAATTAAAAGGACAATTAATTGCCTGGCTCAGGGCACCCAGCGGCGGATTTATGAACTGCAGTGTTCCGCCGGTAAAAGAAAAGTTCTGCATGGAAATATCTGCATTAAATAAATGCGACCCGTTTGCAACACTCGAACCTACGTTACCGTTATTTCCATTGATTAAAAGATTTCCTCCACTCATATTAAAGCCGGATGATGCATATAATTTTATCTGCCCGTTTATGCTTATAGTTCCGTTACTGATATTTAATGTTCCGTAATTATCAAGAAATTGCTGCGTATTATCCGGATCACTGATGTTGAGTCGCACTGCTGAATCCTGTATTGTTAAAGACGCTCCGGAATTGATTCGCAGCGTCCGGATTGAAACAGAAGTATCCAGAATAACAGTATGGCCCGATTCAATTACCACAGAATCACAAACATCCGGCACTGAAAGTTTGCTCCAGATAGCGGGATTTTTAACACTGCCGGAAGCAATCGTTTTATTAATACAGTTGCTGTTAATAGGCAAATAGGATTTGAAAAGAATTGTGTCTTTAAAGCCGAAATAAGTTAGGTACGCTGCTGTTGTATTTACCTGTTGTCCTACAAATGCGCTTTGTGTATCCAGTATTACCACAGCAGGATTTTGTATTACTACCGCAATACCGGGAGCATTGTTTGGAAGTGGAATCCATTGACCATTGTATTTAACCATATAATCGGGGTAATAAGGAACTCCTGTAATTAAATCCGCCGAATCCTGATCTATTCTGAAACCTTGCAGTGGCGCCAGGTTTACCACATTAACAGATGCTGTATCCACATGATATTCTGTAGAACCATCCGGCAGACCATAAACAGCTGCAACATTTATTGGCTGCATTCCGGAATAGACAGCATTTATTTTAAAATTAAATTGAAGCGATGATGCTCTGTTTAATGTAGCGCTGTCATTATCCTGGAAATAAATTTTTATATATTCAAGGCCGGTCGTGTCTTTCAGATTTACTGAAACAGTAACAGTACTGTCAACAAAATTATTGGATGAGACGGTTGTGATTTTTATTTTGGAAGTATCATACAGGGTAGTAACGGTACTGGTGCTACGAAAAGCATTTCCCGGCAGGCCGGAAGGTTCTGGATCGTTATTGGCAGGTATATCATCTGCAAATAAAATACTGTTCACATCTGCATTTAAAAGGTCCATCACCCGTTGGCCCACATCCGGCCTTTCTACAATGCTGCTATGAAAAGCATCATAAGAAGAACCCGGCGAATTATTAAATTTAGTGATATTGGGAGCCGTTTCACTCTGCCTGGCTGTTTGACTTGCAAGTGGTACGATCAGATCTCCATCAGCAAAAAAATTCGGAAAGCCTTTATTTGCACTATACCATTCAATAAAACCCAGGGCTCTGGGAATGAGTGCCAGATCCTGTAAAGCGATCAGGTAATTTTTGGCGGGGGTACTGTTTTATCAATGGCAACATCCAATACTTTGTCCAGGAGATCCAGCACCGGTTTTATTTTGGCAAGAAAAACAGCCGTTGAATTTAATCCATCATAATTCACATCGCCCAGTATCAGGTGATTTTTTACGTGGGTGTTTTTCATATTGATCCCACCTGTTGCATCAGTAACCTGTAAATCCCTTACTGCAGCGGTTGCTCTGAATTTTGTAAACAGGGCTGCGGGGTCTGGCTCAAACCAATCGTAGGGTTTATGACTTTTTTGAAAAGGAATATAAGCTAATAGCAATGGAACTCTGATCCATTTCGGAAGGTCAGGAATGAATTCGGTAATTGCATCTGCAACCGGTGAGCTGTTATGCGGCGTGTTGATGCTGATAAATTTATGCACGAATCCTTTCCCGTAATTACTGAATTTGTATTCTGGCCCATTTGCGTAAAATCTTTCAGAAAGTCTTTCTGTAGCATACCTCAGCATTAATCCGCCCATACTGTGACAAACATAATCCACCTGGTTGGAAGCATAGCCCAACTCATTTACAGCTGCAATGTTCACTTCAAGCGTTGATTTCAGTTTTTGTTCAGCAGTAAGAGAGTTATTGTCTCCGCTTAGTAAGCGCCTGGCATTGTCGAGAAAAGAAGCTTTGCCACTCAACTCCAATGCTTTTTTTTGTTTGAACAACGGGCTTTGTAAAAAAGAAGTTGTGCCGTTGTAATAAAATTTATCCCATGCGGCAGGCTCGCTTGCAAGGCCATGAACAAGGACCAATGGCGGCCGGATTATCTGCACAACAAAATCAATTGAATCTGTACTGTTGTCTGCAAACGTAACTTTAATTTTTATAGTATCTGCACGCTCGGCAAGTGATCCATAGGCAGCCGGATTACTGCAATTATCGCAATTAAAATTTTCAGGTGAGCGATACCAGAACCAGAACTCACCTAAGTTGGTAGAATCTATATTGAATGCCGTTCCACTTCCTCCTAAAGAAGCTTCTCCACTATATTGCTGAATTTGATTTGCTTTTAATAAACGTCCCCATAGAGAATTATTACGGTTAGCCGTATCCTTTAGTGAAACCCTTACTTCTTTGATATGGCTGGTATCAACAATTGCTTTTTTTACTTTCAGATACAGTCTTGCAACACCATCCGCAGCAACGCCTCTCGGCTGTACTGTTTTGTGAGGGAAACTATAATCCCAGACAAGATCGGCTTTAACGCGGCTTGATCTTTTCCAGAACACAATTCCATTATCGGTTGCAACAATTATTTTACCCGTTGTTTTTTGTTCGCAGATATCGAGTACATTATTGGAAGGCAATCCATCTGAAGTAGTGTAACGTGTATAAGAAGCAATATCAGTAAGCGGACCGCCTTTGTAAACAACAAGGCCGTTGTTTGTGCCGATATAAATATTTTTATTCTGGTCTTCACTGATCGCATTGGTATTAACAGAAACCAGCAATGGAAATATTTCACCCATATTAACGCTGGTCCATACAGCACCGTCTTTTACAATTACACCACCCGTAGCAAGCCCGATCCATTGCCTTCCGTAAGAATCAAAATAAATAGACTTTGCTGTAAAGTTGTTTGTAAACCCTGTAACAGTAGTATTGGTATAATCGTAAGCGCCTAAAAAAGTTGTTGTTACCGGATCATATCTGCAGATCTGGCTTTTACCAAAATTTACACTTGCAAAAGCCCAGACCTCATTGTGACTGCCCCCGATTGTTTGTACACTTCCGATATCATTAGAGATATCAATCCCAGCAGTTATTTTCCCAAAGAAAGGATTCACGGTATTTAATCCTAAACCTACAGCCCCTGTTGTAGAAACACCCGCGGTTATATGCGCCATGTTCGCTGTCCATACCCTTGGATTTCCCTGGTTCAACATGGCAGTATCAATAAAGATGCCCCGGCAATTTCTTGTAGGCAAGCCGTTGGTTGCACCATAATAAGCAAAGCCTGTCTGCGTAGAATCGGGTAGGTAGTTAGCGCCTCCGGTAGTTGCCTGTGCACCTGTAGTTCCATACTGCGCTATCCAGATTCCTTCATTTTTGTCTACCTGAATATCATTGATGTTGTTGTTGGTAAGCACCGTCATTTTCGACCATGCAACTCCATTAAATTTGTACAACCCTGCATTGGCAGTACCTGCGTAAATATATCCGCCTTTCCCTACACCAATAGTTTTAAAGTTATTGGTAGTGTATACAGGCGTGTTTGCCATATTGTACAACGTAAGATCCAATGACTGGGCATGAGCGTTGAGGGACAATAAAAATAAAGCAGGCAACAAAAATTTTTTCTCCATAATTAATACCTTATGAGTTTAAGAACTTTATACTTAAAAAAATCAGCTTACATGCTTTAATTAAAAACATATTCCCAGGGAATTTTACCTCACCAGCACAACCGTTCCTTTTCTATTAACAGGACCGCAAATTCCATCGGCAGTGATTTGATAGATATACGCTCCCTGGTCCTGACGCTTTCCTTTATAAGTTCCATCCCAGCAATTATTTGAATTACTGCTTTCAAAAAGTATTTCACCCCAGCGACTGAAAACGGTCATTTTAAAATTAGTAACAGCGCCCCAATACGGAACACCGAAACAGTCATTGAGTCCGTCGTTGTTTGGTGTAAAGGAATTTGGCACCAGATATCCATCCTGGAGGTTACCAATCAATAGTTTTACTTCTATACTTCCCTGTGCAGTACATCCGTTTGCTGCGGTTCCTGTTACTTTATACAATGTTGTTTTATCCGGTGAAGCGATAGGATTACTGATAAAAGCATCGCTTAAAGAAGTTGTCGGCGACCATACATAAGTACTTGCGCCATAGGCATTGAGTTTTGTGGTACTCAATATACAATTCACGTCATTAGATTTCGTAACAGTAATAAACGGCTGTGTTCTTACAGTAAGATTAATATTGCGGATTACACTGTCGCAGCCTGCTGTTGTTTTGATTGTATCACGATAAATTCCGGTTGTATTAACTACACTGCCCCAGGGCAATGTGTAAGTCTGATCAGAACATATTGATGCTGTAGTACTGTTCAGCGCTGCTGCTGTTACGGTTAAATTGACAGCCCTTCTGATACTGTCGCAACCTGTAACATAATGCAATGTATCGCGGTAAATGCCCGATGTATATACAACAACTCCTGATGGTAACGTATAATTTTGCCCGGCACAAATTGTTGCACTGCTGTTAGCAGTTGCTGAACTTTGTACCGTAAGATTTACAGTTCTTCTTAAGCTGTCGCAACCGGTAATATAGTGCAGCGTATCATTGTAGGTACCTGCTGTATTTACCACTGTTCCCCAGGGCAGCGTGTAATTTTGTCCCGCACAGATAGAAGATGTTGTTGACGACGCAGCCGGATTTTGCACAGTTAAAGTAACCGCTCTCCTGATACTATCACAGCCTCCTGTATAATGCAATGTGTCACGATATGTGCCCGGCGTATTTACAACAACCCCCGATGGCAATGTATAATTTTGTCCGGCACATATATTTGCTCCGGTGGTAATAACAGCATAATTCAACACCGTTAAATTAACAACTCTTCTTATGCTGTCGCAGCCCGTGCTATAATGCAGCGTATCCCTGTAAACGCCCGTTGCATTTGCAGTTCCTCCTCCCGGAAGAATATAATTCTGTCCCGCGCAGATACTTGCAGTCGTAATATTCGTTGCCGAATTCTGCACAGTAAGATTCACTGTTCTCCGGAGGCTGTCGCAACCCGTTAGGTAGTGCAACGTATCCTGGTAAACACCTGCCGTATTTACAACAGCGCCCCATGGCAATGTATAATTTTGTCCGGCGCAGATGCTGGCGTTTACAGAAGTTGCCGATGCAGTATTTAATGTGATCGTCACTGATTTTCTTACACTATCGCAACCTGTAACATAACGCAGGGTATCACGATAAACGCCCGCAGTACTTACAACGGTTCCCCATGGCAATGTATAGTTTTGTCCGGCACAGATATTCGCAGTGCTGTTCAACACGCTGAAATTCTGTACCGTTAAATTTACTGCGCGTCTTACACTATCACAACCGGTTGTATAATGAAGTGTATCGCGGTAAGTACCTGTCGTATTTACAACAGCGCCCCAGGGCAGTGTGTAAGTTTGCCCTGCACAGATACTGGCATTTGCAGCAATTGCCGTTGGGTTCTGAACAAAAAGATTTACGGTCCTTCTTATACTGTCGCAACCCGTTAGGTAATGTAGCGTATCCTGGTAAACTCCGGAAGTATTTACTACAGTTCCCCATGGTAAAGTATAATTTTGTCCGGCGCAGATAGTCGCCGATGCTGTGCTGTTCACCGCATTATTCAAAGTAACCGTAACTGCTTTTCTTACACTATCACAACCCGTAGCGTAATGTAATGTATCGCGATAAACACCTGCAGTATTTACAACCGTGCCCCAGGGCAGTGTATAGTTTTGACCTGCGCAGATATTTGCTGTACTGTTCGCCGTGGTGAAATTCTGTACAGTCAGGTTGACTGCCCTTCTTACACTATCACAACCTGTTGCATAATGAAGTGTATCTCTGTAAATACCCGTTGTGTTTACAGTGGTTCCCCATGGCAAGGTATAAGTTTGCCCAGCACAAATACTGGCATTAGAACCTATTGCCGTTGGATTCTGCACAGTAAGATTTACAGTTCTTCTCAGGCTGTCGCACCCTGCAATATAATGCAGCGTATCGCTGTAAATTCCTGAACTGTTTACAATAGTTCCGTTTGCTAAAGTATAAGTTTGCCCTGCACAAATACTCGCATTTGAGGTTTGCACAATTGCGCTCTGCACAGACAGATTCACCGTTCTTCTTATGCTATCGCATCCGCCAACATAGTGCAGGGTATCCAGGTAAATTCCAGGGGTATTTACAATGGTTCCCCACGGCAATGTATAATTCTGGCCTGCACAAATGCCTGCATTGATGTTAGATAAGACAACCGTTTGCACTGCAAGATTTACAACTGACCGGATGCTGTCGCAACCCACTGCAGATCTGATGGTATCCCTATAGACACCAGCCGTACTAACAACAGTACCCCATGGCAGCGTGTAAGTTTGCCCTGCACAGATTGCTGCAATACTTGTATTAGTGGAAGCAGCCGGCGAAACATGCACCTGTATGGTATCATTGATAACGCATGTGGGATAAGTTACCTTAACCGAATACTGTCCTGGGGCGGTTACATTAAAAGTTGGTGCGGTAGAATTATTCTGCCACTGATAACTTTGCGCGCCCACTGCAGTAGCATTCAGTAAGAATGGCTGCAACGGAAAACAAACGGTAGTATCATCGTGAACAAAAGCAGGTTGTGCTGCAGTTACTTTAAAAGAGTCAGTCATCAAACAACCTTTCCAGTTAATATGATCCAGGTACACACCCGTGCTGCTTGCATAGATGCTGCTGGCAGTAGATCCAGTATTCCATAAATAAGTTTCGCCAAGATTTCTGAGAGAAGACAATTGCACGGAATCATTTCCGCAGAATATTTTTGTTTGGCTGTATGGAATAATTGTATTGATGTACACATTGATTGTATCTCTTTTAATACAGCCATTATAAGTTACGCGAACATAGTATTGTCCTGAAGTGGTAACGGTTAACACAGAATCGGTAGTTCCATTCTGCCATAAGTAAGTGGAACCCGGCCATGTAGTGGCATGGAGTTTTATGGAAGACCCCGGCGTACAAAGTGTTGTGTCATTTCCCAGGTTTACTTTAGGTCTGCCGGGAATAGTAATTGTTGATATATAATTAGCAGTATTTCCTGTACCAGTGCAACCGGTATTAAGTACCGTGAGTGAAACCGTATATGTGGCACTTGTAGACAATTCAGGATATTTAAACTTCGGCGCCACTGCATTTGAAGTTTGCCCTGCATATCCAAAATCCCAACTATATTGTATGGCTGAACCGTAGGTTGAATAATTTACAAAAATGGCTGAGTCACTTGTATTACAGTCAAACTGCGGAATGAATGTGGCATTGGCAAGGCATGATGGTGGCGGCGCGCAGGTATCGGCATGATGTACAGCAGACAAATGAAGGTCGATAGTTCCGGTAACGGAAACTCCATTTTTCAATACCGGAGTAAACACCTGGATAAAATATTCACCTGGTGCCAGACACTTATAGGTGTCCTGGGTTTGGGCATCCTGTACACAACTGCGCTCCTGCATAGCGCCGCAGTTGCCATTCATTAACCTGTATTTTATTTCAGAAGGAAGTGCATTGGTATTTTCTGTAATAAAAGTAGTTACATCCAGTGTGTCGGTACCGGTAATATTTATTTTAAACCATGAAGTTTTATAGTCTGATTTCACTGCACCAGCCGGACAGGTAAGCGTAGGATTAAATTCTCCGTAATCGGTTCCGATTGTATGACAATCTATAATTGCTGATGCCAAAGCAGTACCAGCTCCGGTTAGATTAGCAGGAATGGCTGCGCTGCAAAAATCACCGGCTTCTTCAACAATTTTTATTTCGGGATGAACGTACTCATTTACCCGACTGCAACCAGAGAGCATAAAATAATAAGTGCCGGGCTGAATGCACTGAATTCCCCAGTATGCCGCTGTCGGCGAATCATAAATTGAAGTGTTGGATCCATTCATAAACTGAAGTCCATTAATGGTTGAGTCGCCTGGTATCGTTTCTTTGTATAAACTGATATCCGTCCAGCTATATAAAGAAGCATTATCAACTACCTCTCTGAATTTAACATGCCCGGTAACATACGTTGTAAATTTATACCAGAGTGTTTTGGTAGCGCAGCTATAATTGTTATAAACCGGGTCTGGAGCATCTTTTGTAGCGCAGGAAAAATTGTCTGTTGCTCCAACATAAGTACCGGTTCCGATATTTGTTCCGATACTTGATGCCTGATAATGGTGATCAAACTTTGGCTGAATTGCATTGACAGAATCAACCAGTATAGAAACCTCTGCCTGGCTGTTAGGTTGCATTCCCGAATAGTCATCCGGATATGCGTTTGTATTTTCTACCAACACGTAATAACGTTCTGGAACAGCACTGCAGGGATCTCTGTAAAAGCTGACTTCACTAGTAGAATTATAACAATAATAATAAGTAGGATTCTGCACGATAAAAGTCAGCCCCTGCGCAGCGGTTGAATCTACCTGTCCGGCACTAACTACCGAGGTGAAAGGCAACGTCCCATCTACATTACTTTTGTACACAGCAAACCTGTATTGATATTGCTTGCCGATTGTTTTATTTAAAACTTTTACATGAATATTACCGCCTTCTTTCACTACAAAGCTGTACCACAAATTTCTTCTTGCACTCTGCCCCGGATTAGTATTGAACAGGTAATTGTTGATCGTGTCTTTATAGATCCTGTCATTATAGACGGTATTGCAGACAGGCTGTGTAGGATTATTCGGACTTGCTCCTGTAGTGCAATAGAAAAAATCGTTACTTGCAGCACGACCCGCATCCAGTGGATTTACATCACCCACTTTTCCGGAATGATATAAACTATCCGGAGGTACCATTCCAAAATCGTAAGCCTTGTTGGCAAAGTCAAAACGTGAATAGCCGATTTTGTCAATATAAATGGCGGGAATCACCGGAGTACAATTGTCGGAACTTCTTCCAAAAATCACAAGGGTATAACTGCCTGGCTGAAGTCTGCACAATTGTATAAAACCGCTGGACTGAATACAAGGTTGAATCATTGTTGATGAATCGAATGATGCCGAATCGGTTCGTGCATCACCTTTATAAACAGCCGCCCATAAATTTTTTGTATTGATCTGCACATAACTGTCCTGGGTGGTACGAAACACATAATAAGAAACTTTTACCACGCCATTAACGCATGAAATAATGTGATGCTGCGTGAACGGTGTATCAACTGTACAATTGAAATTATCTGTATACAGGTTAATGAGTGTGTCGGTTCTTGGGTAAGCGGATGTATTACCTGTTCTCGGCCCCCATTCAATTAAAAATGGTTGATGTGTTACTGAATCTACTGCCGCTTTGTAAGGCCTGTTATATTTGGGTCCCGGGCAGCCTGCTACCGCAGAAACACTTACCGAACTGGAAAAACCAACATAACTGCTGTAGCCAAACTGGTTAAGGTTTTGAAATTGATTCTGATATGTTGGCCCACTTCCATAGCTGACGATCGTGTACCAGCCCGGGTCAAAAACCACGCAGGTTCCGTTGGAAGATGCGCTTTGAAAACAACGGAAAGCGGGTGGCCCTAAAACTAATCCCCCAACACCTGCGGAGATCCTTCCACTGAATAAAGTCATAAATCCACCATAGCCATAACCACAGGTTGTTCCATAATTATTAATTGCCAGAGTTGAAGCGGTGTTCAGATAAAATTCCCGGTAAATTGCCTTGGTGGCTGTGTCACCGGCAATGGGACATGGAATATATCCGTTGATCGGAATAGCATTGTCTTTACAGGAAAAATAATCCTGTCCGCTGGTGATGGTGCTGCCCGCATTTAATGTACCTATATTTTCAGCATTGGCAGGCGAGTCATGTATTGTGGCCAGCTTATAAAATAAATAGGAAGGCTGATTTGTTTGCCCTATCTGCGGCGATCCTCCAAAAGTAACATTTGTATATGTTCCAGGTGTTACACAGACTTTCATGCCACCACATTCTCCAGTCCAGGGAAGACATAGTGAAACTGCATTTAGCCCGGTTATCCGTTGTGGGTACGAATGTACATTTTGTGCTGTAGATAAAGCATCAGCATCTCCCCAATATAATTTACTGTATAAAGTATTGCTTATGACCGCCAGAATGCCACTGTCCGGTACCATCATCTGGCGATAAATTGCTTTGGTATTACCGGCAAGACAACTGGTGTCTATCGGGCGTACTGCATCAGCGCAACCAAATGTATCAACACGACTTAAATAAGTAACGCCGTTTACCATTGGCTGCATTACACCTGCCACGCGGTTAATGGTATCATAAGCTCCGGTTACTTTCAGATCAAAATTATTGGTAGCTTTTCTGTTGGCAACATTTATTGATAACGTGAATTTTTTGCCGAGGTCAGATAACAATGCCATTGAATAACTTGGATATCCAGATAAATAGCCATAATAATAATTGGTAAGTGGCAGTACCGAATCACGGCCCATTACCTGAAGCGTATAAGTTCCTGCAGGCACACAATCCAGACTGAATCCCACGTTTGACAAAAATGGCGGATATACTAAGTTGCTGGCACTGGTATCTAATGCTGCGCAGTTTGCTCCAATATCCTGCTTGTACAACTTCATCAGCAATGGAGTTGAATAGAAGCGGTACGGTGGACTGAAATCAGCAGCGGAAATATTCAGTCTTGATGAGCCTGTTAACGTAAAAGTGAAAAATGTACTGAGGTTATAATCATAATTATTATAACTATAATGAAAACCGGCCGACGGCAACGCAGCACATGGATGAAGTGAATGCCTGCTGTTGCAACCAAGTTGATCTGTTACCGTGGTAGTAACTCCGCCAATGCTGGAAGCCAGTGCACCGAGTTTATTAGAAGCCGGCACCAGTGCGGCTATTGGCTCGGGAGCCTGGGTAGGAGCAGTTCCGTCAAATGCAACTGCCAGCCTGATATTATTGTAAAAATCCTGTTTAAAAAATAGTTGTATGGAGTAAGTTGTATTCGGTTGTAATTGCGAACATTTGTAAATTCTGCGGTCGGCATAATAACCGTTAGACATTAATGTATCGCAACCATCCACCAAAGTAAGCGAACTGAAAGGCAGCGTTCTGGCATCACCCGCATAAAGGTTGTAACCAAATTTTTCATACTGGGTGGAAGTGGTAAAATAACTGGAGGCTCCCGTTCCGGAAAGCATCACGCCGATATAATCAAAATAAGCTGGCGTAGTAAAAGTATGCCAGGTGCTTTTATTGTATAGCTGATAATTGTAAAGCGAAGTACAAACTTCTGTTGCGTCTTCGATCGTTTGGCAATCAACCGCATAATCAACACTCTTTGTATAGTTGCCGGGGCCACTCAGTGTTCCAAATTGATATGCCGTGGTTTGCTTATCATAAGCCGCAGTTGGTTGCGCCAGCTCAACAGTAATATATACCGGTCCATTCGCACTGGCTTTTGAAGAGACCTGGATCAGGTAATCGCCCGGTTCTACACATGGGTGAAACGTACTTCCGAAAACTCCGATTGGTGTAAGTTTGGTACTGATCTGGGCATTGGTAGGCAGACAGGCATTGGTTTTATAAACAGCAAACCCTGCGTCACCGGCCTGTATAGCAGATCCATTTTGTGCCAGTGTAACTTTTACAGACCGGTTGGTAGGAATTGTAAATTTATACCAGATAGATTTTTGTGTTTGGCCTGCTACCAGTATAGCCGGTGCGAAAGCTTCTCCGGTTTGTACAGTAGCTGTTGATATATCATCTATTGATGAATTATAAGTCCCCAACCCAAAACCACTGTTGGGAATAGTGATGATGCCGGCCGTGCTGCAATTGTCAACCTGCGCCCATGCAGGAGCAGCGAAAAGCAAAATGAGTATCAGTATACTTACTGATTTAAACGAATGCCATTTATTGGCAAGGCGACAAAAGAAATAAGCCATAGAAAGTTTTACAGTTGATAAAAAATCTGGGTTTAATGTTTTGGTTTAGTCTTAATCAATTGGCAGAGCGGGTGAAATTTTTGCTGGAAATTTAAAGGAGATGGATGTGCTATTGAGCGAAAACTCAGGGTAACAGCACAATATATATTATAAATACAGAAAAAAAAATACCCCCTGCCATTTAAAATCAAAAATGCTTTAAAAAACTTTAAGAAAGAAAGGGGTTTTTCCGGTAGTTGTCAGTTGCTGAATGCTTTTATAAAGAGCTAAGCTTATCCTTATCGACTTAAAAAAAGAAAAATAATTGCGATCGATTGATCATTTTTCTTGAATACGTCTTATCTTCAAATTGAAATAATGTGGACTAAAATCTTAACTTTATTGGCACCTTTATCCCTTCTGAATGTAGGTAATTCTTTCCTATAAAATTCCGGCTGAGCAATCCAGTTAAATATTTATTGCATTTTTTGATCAAGTTAAAAAGTATTGTTTGTCTTAAAAATTATCAATGAAAATTTTTATTACCCTGTTTTTTTTAATAACAGCGGATATTGCTTCAGCACAATGGAGCGATACCAACAACAGATTTTATGACAGTCTGCATACACCCGTAAGCAATGCCCTCAAAAGTCAGCAGCATCCATTGGTATTACAGAGTTTTCCAGACAGTGGTTATTTTGTGATCTGGGAAGATGCCCGCAATGATCCCGCTAATTTTAAGTCGGCTATTTATGCCCAGAAGTATGACAAGACCGGCAATGCATTGTGGGCAGCAAATGGTATTCCTGTAAACAGTAGCAGTAACCGTCAGCATTATACTTATTCATCCAGCAACGATTACCGCAATTACAATTATGCGGCGACCGATAGCGCTGGCGGATTTTATATTACTTATTCTGATGACAGCGTTTCCAATTATGTATGGGAAAGGGTTTGTGTGCAGCATGTATTGACAAATGGCAATCCGGTTTTTGCTGGTGCAGGAAAGGTTTTATCTACTTCTCCGAGTGCCAACTTAAATATGACTCCTCAATTGATCCCTGATGACAACAGGGGATTTTTTATTTCTTATAGAAATAATGCGGCGCAGGTTTTTATGTACTGTTTCCGCGATGAAAGCGGAACCCTGCACAATTATGGTGGTGGCCTCATGAATGAAAATGCGGTTGAAACGATCACTTCAACGCCATGCGGCAATCATACAACTGTAAATTATCCCGATGTGAATGTGAACGAATACAAGATCTTTACTGATCTGCAGGGCGGCTGTAATATCGCGATGTACCTGAGTGGGAATGGCGCTCAGGGTCATATGATTGCATACAACAAATTGTTCCGGGCAAAGAAAAATTCAGCATCTACCCAATATCATCTTGATGATCAATATAATTCCGTTTCATCAACAACGAATTATTCAGCAGGTAATGTGTATAGACTCTGGTACGTGTCTACCGACTATCAAACCATTACCTGTGGCACCAATCCTGTATACGTTTTCACACAATTTCGTTTGCTGCAAAACGGCTATCAGCTAATTGATGATAATTCAAACGTAGTTGATTATGGTTTTGTGAAAGGAACTACCATTTCAACAGATGGCAATATCAATGTTAGTTTTTTTGCTGCTGATAAGCGGGTATTCAATCCTTCCGTATCAAGTCCTGTAGTGCAGGCGATTTCGTTAAATGAAGAAAAGTATGACAGCATTCCTTATCAACGTGCTTCAGATAATAACAGCAATATCGGTTACAATACAATTTCGCCGCCGCTCAACAAACTCAATATTTTCAGAGATACCATATTACCGCAGGCGGTTTATCCTTATGATTATTGCCTGGCCGGAGGTGCGAATCAGATTCTTGCCGGGGGCCTGTTGTATGAGGCTGGATCAGGTTCCAATCAATCGGTGCGTCTCCAACGGCTTGCTGTTGAAAGACAAAATACTGACTCTTTTGCAGTGGTATATAAAACTTCTAAGAAAGGAGGAGAGCTTATGGCTAAAGATTTTGGAGATTCGTACACTCCCCAATATGATTTTCCTGTATTAAGCGTGAATAAAAATGGTACCGGTTTTTTTCAGATAAGGGATAATCAGGCTTCTGTTGCAAGGATAAGCCCGATATTGAATGGTGTGCAACTGGCCTGGGGTGCGATGGGCAGACAGGTCGGTACCGGCGTGTACGACAACAGCTCGTATTACAGTGGCGAGCAGGCACAGATTGCTTTCGACCCCGGAAATAATAAAGGCATGATTGCATGGAGTGATTCGAGAAATATTCCTTCCAGTTCAGCGCCGAATATATATATGCGTCATTTGGATAGTTTGTTTTCTTTAAATTATTATCCGCCTTATAAAAGAGTAAGGATCATGAGCAACCCTTATACAGCAACATCGAGTACAAAATTTTCAATGTATGGTAATAGTCACCGGTATACATTGCTGGAAGCATATTGTGCCTACGGAAATGATCCGGGCGTATCACCTGTTGCAGATATCAAAGACAATTATTATTTCGGTCAGATTACTGCAAGAGTATTTCAAACAAACACAACAAGAACCTATAGCGGTAAAGCCTACTTAAACAGAAACTTTACCATTTATGCAGATAGCATCCCGCCAAATGCGAACAGCATCAATATCCGTTTACTATTTACTAAAATAGAATTTGATGCTTTAAAGGTTGGCGATAATTCTTTGCTCACTCCCGCCGATCTGATAGTGATCAGGCAGCCGCATAATTCATCTGATTATCCTACGGAATATGCACCTGTTGCAGGGGAACAGACATTAACGCCAATCGCATGGGATTCAGTTCCGGGAGGTTATTATTTAGAAGTAAAAGCCGGCGGGCTTGGCGATTTCTTTATTCAGAAAACAAGTCTTGCGCAATTGTGTCCCGGTGGTAATACTTCCATTGTATCCAGTTTAACCGGAAGCAGCTATCAATGGCAGGTGAATACCGGAAGTGGTTTTACAAATCTTACCAACAATGTAAATTATGTTGGAGTTAATACTTCAACATTACAACTGAACAGCATTCCATCGGGTTGGGCTGCTTACCAGTACCGCTGTGTTGTAAATGGAAATAATAGTGCTGTCACTTCTTTACGTTTTGTAACAAGCTGGAGCGGTAATATCAATACAGATTGGAACAACGCGGGGAACTGGAATTGCGGTTCCATCCCTGACGCCAATACAGATGTAATTCTGACCTCAGGTACTGTTGTTGTAAATAGCACTGCAGCCTGCAGAACCATTTCAATAAACCCGGCTGTATCATTTTCTGTACTCGCCGGTTTTACTTTAACTGTTGCCCATTAAAAAAAATAAGAGAAATAAAGAATATGACTTAATTTTTATATTCTTTATTTCTCCATTCATTTTTGCGATTGATTAACGCACAACATCTTCAAGATCCGGATCCTGTTCTGTTTCCGCATCATTGATAGCATCCTGAATTGCAAAGGCTTCTCCCTGCCTGCGGTTCTGTTGTTTTGTTTTTGTTCTGTTGAGTATTTCGGAAAGCGTGTCCACACATTCGGCAATAGATACCTCAAAATGCGAACTGTGCTTTTTTACAAAAGGATCATTACCCGGAATCTCGAGCCTGATTTCGCAGTAATCGCTATTTGTTTCTGATGCCGGTCCTTTGTACAACGTAACATTCGCCCGTACAATTTTATCATGATTGAGCGTATTTAATTTTTCTTTTGTAAAAGCTTCCAGGGAATCTCCGGCTTTAAATCCCAAAGATTGAATAATGATATCCATAATTTTTTTAAAAATATCGTTGCGATTATTATGCCAATGGCATCCAAACAATTTAGCTGCAAATTGAAGCAATTTCATTCTTGGCACAATGAATGCTTTTTAATCCGAAACTTACAAGTATGTCAGACAATAAAAATATCAATACACAACAGGATCGTGTTCTTGTAGATAAAAATGATCCTTCAGAAGTTGAATATGTTCACCAGCAATTTCCAGAACTGGAACACGAGCAGGTGGTGGAAGCAATTGCAGCTGCAGGTCCGGTAAGAAAAGATATCATGGAATATCTTAAAAAGAAATACCGGGTTTAGATTTTACTTTATGTCAAAAAAAAGCGCGGGGATTATTTTATTCAGAACTATTGCTGAAGAACTGAAGGTTTTATTGGTTCATCCGGGAGGGCCTTTTTATTTAAAAAAAGATATTGGTTGCTGGTCGATACCAAAGGGTGAATTTACAGATAGTGAAAATGCGATGAATGCAGCGATCAGAGAACTTCAGGAAGAAACGGGTATCATAATATCGGGGGAAACACTTATTGAATTAACGCCCATCCATCAAAAATCAGGAAAGATCGTTTTTGCATGGGCATTGAATAAAGATATCGATGCGGAGCAAATTGTCAGCAATACTTTTGAAATAGAATGGCCACCTAAATCGGGAATATTAAAAACCTTCGCGGAAATTGATAAGGCTGCATGGTTCAATTTAAAAGATGCCAGGCAAAAAATATTACCTGCCCAGATAAGCCTGCTTACCGAACTCGAAGCGATCCTCCTGAATTAAATCCTACAAAATAAATAAAGAATAATTCAGCGTACGATCAATTTTCCGTCTTCATACTCAGGAAGAATGTTGGCACTGTCTGCGGTAAGACAATATCGGATATCTTTTTCCAGGCCATAATTCATTAACCGGTGATAATGCGAAGCATCATTTTTCTTCATAAAATCAAAGAGATCGTTTTTTGCCGTTTCATATAAATTTTCTGCCATGTGCGAAGAGTCGCAATTAATAAAAAAATGGTTTTTTATTTTCGATACGACGGCTCCGGCAAAAATGGTGTCCTCAAGATTTACACGATCCTTCCATGCAGCGCAGCCAAGGATCACATTTTTATTTTGAGCAATAAGGTAATTACAAACTGCTGACAAATTTGGAAAAGAGCCGGTAACAATACCCTTTGCATTATTGGCAAGCGCCATGTGCAGTAATTTTGTTCCGTTGGTGGTGGTGAGCACCAATGTTTTCCCTTTAATAAAAGAAGCGGGATATTCAAACGGCGAATTCCCGTAGGTCAGTCCCTCTGCCACTTTTCCATCTCTTTCGCCTGCTGTAATTCCTTCGATCTGTTTGCCGATGCGGATACATTCTGCAACACTGTCAACCGGGATAATACATTTTGCCCCGTTAAATAAAGCAGTAGCTATTGTTGATGTAGCCCGCAATACATCTATAATTACAACGATGCTGTTACTCACATCATATAAATTAATGAGTGCGGGTGAAAGGCTGGTATATAAAGACGGTTTTTGTTCTTGCATGCTGTAAATTATTGCAGGATCAATTTCCACTTTTGAGATTCTGCATATTCTTTAATCCGTTTATTTCTTTTAGAAATAAAACTGCTCAGGTATTTTGTGAGGTATAATTTATTAAATATCCTTCCGGCTTTTTTATAAGGCGTTTCAAATTCCAGGATATCGATCATGATAGTACCATTTTCTACTTTTTTAAAATGATGCTCATGCCTTAATGATTTAAAATCTCCTTTCTGCATTTCATCGCAAAAATAAACAGGCTTTTCCATTGCTGTTATCAATGAAGTAAAAAATCTGATTTTAAATAAGTGTTTTGCTTTCCAGGTTACAGTTTCATTTAAATTGATCAGTCCTGTAATAATGCCTGCCACCGCTTCTTCCTTTGTATCGGACGCAGAAATTTTATGAAGATCAATACTCCGGCTCAGGTCAAATACTCTTTCTATGGGGGCGGAGATGAAAGTAGTTAAATGAATTTGTTGCATTGCGTGAATTGGATAATTAAATGGAGACCGTCTTCAAATCGCTTAAATAATTTTACTATTCAGTTATTTTATTCAGTTTAAAGTTGAATAATTATCCATTATCAATTATACAAAAGGGATCTTCACTACTTTTGCTTT
>JBDUCW010000157.1:0-9974 GCA_040003235.1 Ferruginibacter sp.
CCCCGGCTGAGCATCGATGTGGAGTTATTTGATATTAATGCCCAAAACTATAATACGCCCGTAAGTAGCAAACCATATATTCAATTAAATGGTGTGGATACCATTGAGGTGATCCCGGTCAGGTCAACCGATCTTCCGCTTACACTCCGCCAGGAAGGTATTACAGTCTCACTAACCTGGAACTCAGGAAAACTGGAAGTAAAACCTTTTATAACATTGCAGCATACACGAATGAAAAATTATGCCCCATATATCAACACACCTGATGCCGGCACACCTGACGCTGCGCAAAATAATATTTATTCAGGCATTGGAACCAATGTAACACTTAACAGCACTCCCGCATCTTTTGGAGGAGCTTCTGTAAATTACACACCTACTTCAAAAATAAATATAAATATCAGTGCCTATTATTATTCATCACAAACCTATTATCACTTATCTAATATCGTGTTTAATGATGGGATAAGAGGAATTGATCATATACCGGCCAAATTTATTTTAAATGCCACTATAGCTTACCGTGTGGCAAAGGGTTTAAATTTCTTTTGCAGCGGAAAAAATATATTGAATGATGGATCCAGGGAGTTTTTCAGAACAGATGCGGTACCGTTCATGTTGCTCGGAGGAATGCACTATGAATTTTAAATCCCAATCAATTTTATAACAAACCAATGAGCGTTAGTATAAAAAATAAAATTTACCTAAGCTTTTTTTTACTGGTATTCCTGTTTGTCGTCAGTGGAATATGTTCAATTATTACTTTGAATAACAACAGGAAATTAACCGCACAGATTTCCACGATAACAGACCCTTCGCTGAAAGCATTGGAAGATCTTGAAGATATATTGGTTGAATCAAAAATGTATACAACCAACTGGGTGTTTTTAAGATCAAGCCAGGAAGATAAAGACGGCCTTAAAAAACTCCATGATGCTGATTATCCTGAGATAAAACAGAGATTAAGTTTATTGTCAGTTCACTGGGATGATAAGACCTCCGAAGACAGCTTAAACAAAATATTTATTGGCTTTGACCAGCTCATCATCCTTGAGAAAAAGATCATGACATCTTTAAAAACATTTGAAGACTATGATGATCCTGTTATAAAGTTGGAAGCAGAGCGGCTTATTGAAGATGAACTGCTTCCCCGTACCTCAGCATTAAGAAATACACTTGCAGGCATTGTGTCGACGGGTACAAGTGTACGAACAATAAAGAATAACAATCTCCAACTTTCTGCGGTGCGACTAAGAACAATGATTTCGGTTTTTGCCTTAATAATTATTTGTTTGGGTATTCTTCTGTCGTTATATATGACCAGGATAATTATTCTTCCGGTGAATAAGATCAGGCATATTATAAATAACCTGGGTAAAGGCATTACCCAGAAAATTGATGAAAAAACCAACCAAAACGAAATTGGAAAGATGATCCATTCCGTTAATAATCTTTCTGAAAAATTGCAGGCAACAGCCAGTTTTGCCCAGGAAGTGGGCAACCGTAATTTCGGTACGGCTTTTCTTCCGCTTAGTGAAGAAGATACCCTGGGCAAGGCCCTCATAGCCATGCGTGATAATTTAAAACAAAGTGATGAGAGATTAAATGAAGCGCAACATATTGCCCATCTTGGAAGCTGGGAAAGAGATATGAAAACCAACCGGCTTCACTTGTCAGACGAAATGTTTGAGATATTGGAAATAAATCCAGCTTCTTTTGATTTTGATTTTAAAAGCATCTATCAATTAATTCATCCCGATGATTTGGATAATTTCATTACTGGAGGAAACAGGTATGAAAAAGACCGCAGTCCTGCTGCTTACGAATGCAGGATTGTTACGGCAAAGGGAGTGGTGAAAAATATTTTTATTCAAAGTAAGGTAGTGATAGATTCAAATGGCGAAGTGAATACAACATTAGGAATAGTACAGGATATTACTGAAAGGAAAATTGCTGCTCAGAAAATTGAGGATGTAAACAGGGAGCTGAGCACACTATTTAATTCAATAGATGAAGTATTTTTTTCAGTTGATATGGTGTCGATGAAAGTAATACAGATTTCTGATACCTGTGAAAAACTGTATGGCTACAAATCAGCCGATTTTCTGGCCAACTATAAGCTTTGGTTGGAGATAATTCACCCTGATGATACGTATATAATCGACAATGAAAATGAAATAATGCAAAGCGGTGGTCAGATCACTAATGAATACCGCATTATTCATAAGGATAATACCATTCGCTGGGTAGAAAATAAAATTACGCCAACACTGGATAAAGACGGAAGACTGGTACGGGTTGATGGAGTGACAAGTGATATAACGGAACGGAAAAAAGCAGAGACCGAACTTCGTATCAGTGAAGAACGCTATCGCCAGATTGTTGAAACAGCACAAGAGGGTATTTGGCTAATTGACGAAAATAATTACACAACTTTTGTCAATAAAAAAATGGCAGAAATACTTGAATATTTACCTGGGGAAATGATCGGGAAGCAAAATTATTTTTTTATGGATGAAGAGTGGAAGAAAAACGCATCAGTTGATATTATAAGAAGAAAGGAAGGACAAATTGAAAATCTCGATTTCAAATACATTGCAAAAAGCGGAAAAGATGTTTGGACTAATTTGACAACTAACCCGGTTTTTGATGAAAGTGGAAAATATATTGGCGCACTTGCAATGGCAACTGACATCACCCAACGTAAGATTGATGAAAAATTACTGAAACAATCAGAAGTCAGCCTGGAAGTGAAGAACAAACAGCTTGAACTAAAAAACAAAGAGCTGGAACAATTTGCTTACGTAGCTTCTCATGATCTGCAGGAACCTTTGCGTACCACTTCAAGCTTTGTTGATTTATTAAAACGGCAATATTATGGAAAGCTTGATGATAAGGCTGATACATACCTTACTTATATTGAACAATCTTCTGCAAGAATGAAGGTCCTGATAAAAGATCTGCTCGAGTATTCCAGGATTGGCAGAAAGGCTGAATTGGAACAGGTGGATTGTAATAAGCTGGTGCAGCATGTGCTTGCCGACCTCGATGCTGCTATCAAAGAAACGGGTGCAAAAATTACCTCTGCCCAATTACCGATACTTTATGCTTATCCCACAGAGTTAAAACTACTTTTCCAGAACCTTGTTATGAATGCCATTAAATTCAGGAAAAAAGAGACGCTGCCGGAGATCAATATTTCCATTGCCAGGATAAATGAGAACTGGCAGTTTTCTATTAGAGACCATGGTATTGGAATTGATGACCAGTATAAAGAGCGCATATTTATAATTTTCCAGCGTCTGCATACGAGGACTGAGTATGAGGGATCCGGAATCGGGCTTGCCCATTGCAAAAAGATCGTAGAGTTACATAACGGAAATATATGGATCGAATCAGCCTTAGGTGACGGAACAACTTTTCACTTTACTTTACCCAAAAATAATAACTGATGAAAAAGAAATTGAATTGCATTTTACTTATAGATGATGACGAACCTACAAATTATATCAGTAAAATGTTGATAGAAGAGGCCGGGTGTGCATCGCACATTGAAATTGCTCAAAGTGGTCAGAAAGCCCTTGACTATCTTACCAGCAGCGAGCATCTGGGACGTGAAAGTAAATCTTTTCCCTGCCCCGATCTTATATTCCTTGATATTAATATGCCGGCGATGAATGGATGGGAATTCCTTCAGAAATACAATATACTGGAGCAACATCATAAAGGTGAAATTATAATGGTTATGCTCACAACCTCCCTGAATCCTGATGATGAAGCAAAGGCTAATAAAACTCCTGATATTTCCGGATTTGAATCAAAACCGTTAACAGCTGAAAAATTGAACAACATACTTAAAAAGTATTTCAGCGCTAACTTTTGAATTTAACTGTCTTTGCAAAAGCTCTACAAAAACCTTTCAGCAATGAAAGTTTTTTATATTTCATTCCTGAATGGGCCAGCGGCCATCCCATTTCGATCGAAACCACCCCGACATAATTAATTTCACGCAAAGATGCAAAGGCGCAAAGGTCCGAAGAGCGCAAATTTTTATAGCGGCTTAGTAATGCTTAGCGCCTTTGCGTAAAATATTTTCGGCGAGAGATAATAATTTAATGCGAAGCTGTACTGCTGATCATATTGATTGATCGACTCACAGGCATCTTTTTTATCATTACAGTCATTGTTTTAGCAGCTTCATCCCAATTGCCCATTACTTCCTTTCCATTTATTTTAAAATTGACGGGCTTATTTAATCCATGAAAAATAATTTCGTATGCACGCTGATCCGGTGCATTTTTATAATTTCCTTTTGAAGCAGCAATATTTAATGAACATGATTGATCAGTAAATTTAAAAGTCGTTGTGCGGCTTTCATTTTTATATTTATAATTTTCAGAAACGCCATCATCTTCATACAATGTAAAAGTTCCGTCGTGACCCGTGTAAACATGAATGGTCAAACTATCTGCCGCAATGAATGCCGTACTCAATGCAAAGTTCGCCATCGGAATAATGGAACCTGCTTTTACAAACAAGGGCAGCTTACCAAATGGCGCCGGATAATTTAGTTCCAGATCACCACTTAATTTTTCGTCATTCCAGTAATCGTACCATTCGCCTTTCGGAAGCCATACGTTTACATTGTCTGCAACAGAACAATTGGGTGCAACCAGTAATTCATTGCCCCACATATATTGCAGATCATGTTGCCACGCGAGTGAATCATTTGGATGTTGAATCAGCATTGCTTCTGCCAGTGGCAAACCGGTTTGATAAGAGTTATGTGCAGCAGTATAAGTATAAGGCATCAGTTCATAACGGAGCGTAGTATACGTTTTGGCAATCTTCTGTACCGCGGCTGAACGATCGAGGGGCCAACGCGATTTTCCAACGCCATGTGGTTTCCAGAATGGAGAAAAACTTCCCATCGCCATTGACCATTGTGTATAGACCGTATCATCCGGTTCAATCTGAAATCCGCCGGCATCATGCCCCCAGAAAGGGAAAGCAGCAAGTCCC
Organism: Ferruginibacter sp.; assembly: GCA_040003235.1. GTDB lineage: Bacteria > Bacteroidota > Bacteroidia > Chitinophagales > Chitinophagaceae > Ferruginibacter. The sequence continues at coordinate 5,023 of JBDUCW010000157.1, forward strand.
GCGAGTTGCATACCACGGATCTGTTTTTTCATTTCATTAAAATCAGGATTGATATCGCCGCTCCATAATGTTGCATACCGTTGTGCTCCGGCCGTCATGCCACGTACCCACACGAAAGGCCTTTTGGTTCCTTTAAAACTTTTATCCCAGCCATCCTGCACCAATGATTTTGCGATCAACAGAAACCAATAGTTTTTCATTTCCTGCCATGTTTTACCATTGGCGAATTTCATAGACAGCGGTGCTTTACCCATTTCATCAAACTCATCAATCCACAATGCATCACCCGGATATTGCAATGCAGGATTGAGTGTTTTATTCCACATTAAATTCCAGAACCAATCCCTTACTTTTTTTTGTGTGAAGTCAGGAGCACTGGTATTAAAATCTATTCCTTCATTTTGCGGAAGATTGAATGAGGGCTTCCATCCTTCACTCTGCACCGCAATGCAGCGGTTAAAATCCAGTGTGGTAATTAAACCATTCGCCTTGATCCATTGCTCATATTCCTTTGGATCTGGATAACGGATACTGTCCCACGCAAAATAAGAAATGCAACGCTGGCCGCCACCTGCCCGCCACCGGTTATCATTGATGATATGATCTAATGGAAATCCTGCATTCCGGTGCGCAGTAATTTTTTGTTTCCACCATTTTTCATCAGAAGGTTGCGCAGTTGTATGATCATTGCCTTTATCAGAAAGTGCCAGGCCGAAAAAAGATTTTAAAGGAAAGCGTGCCCTGCCGGTAAGTTGTGTATAACGGTCAAGAATGGCCGGAAAAGATGGCCCCAGTATCACAAAAAAATCCATCTGTGCCGAACCTGCAAGTGAAAAATCATATTGCCCATCTTTACCAAATGAAAAGGAATTCGGAAAGGTGCTATTGACAAAAATCCCGTATCCTTTACTTGATAAATAAAAAGGAACAAGCAACGGTGCCTGTTGCACATGTTCTGTTCCATAATTTCTTTCGATGACCTGGCCTTTGAGATCGAGACTTTCCGCTCGTCCAAAAAAGCCATGGCCCAACCCGGTAAAATGTTCTGCAGCATCAAACACAAATGAATTGAAAACACTATCCCGTTTCCATACTACCGGATTATTTTGTTGAAGAAAAGATTTGTCTTTTCCTGTTTCGGAGAAAGAAAGCTGCAATTTTTCTTTATCAATTAAAACTGTAATGCCATTATTTGTTGCAGCGGCAATTTTAAAAGAAGTTTTATTATCGGTAATGGACAATGCACCAGGCCATTGATGCGACAGTACCATTTCATAATGATCGTCTGAAAAAAATTTTTCATTCTTCTGTGCCGCCTGCACGCGGATCATATAATCACCATAAGCTGTTATTCTTAATTTTTCTCCCCTGGAATCAGTAAAAATAAAACCCCGGTCCGTTCCGGTATATTTTAATCCCGGTTGCGCTTTTATGGCAAACCAGGCCGGCAGCAAGAGAAAAAGTATCAATTTTTTTTTCATATCTTTTTTTTGAAAATGCAGCAACTCAGATCAGGACTTAAAAATAGGCAGAGTGCAGTAAATATCTTTAAATAATTCATCACCCGGCTTATTCTTCATCAGGTTCAGCATTTATCCAGATTCTTACCGCAACTTTGTTGACCTGTCCGGCTTTGCCGCCACAAAATAATTTTTAACGGTCATCATGAAAGTATTGGTAGTAGAAGATGAAAAAGAATTGTCAGCCAGCATCTGCAGTTACCTGGACAATGAACAGTTCATATGCGAGACTGCGTACGATTTTTTATCGGCTATTGAAAAAATTGACCTTTATGAATATGCCTGCATCATTTTAGACATTACGCTTCCGGGTGGTAACGGACTGGAACTGTTGAAACAATTAAAGAAAGCCGATAAGGCAGATGGTATTCTCATCATCTCCGCCAAAAATTCCCTGGATGATAAAGTGTCGGGTTTAAATGCAGGCGCAGATGATTATCTCACCAAACCATTTCATCTTTCAGAACTGGGAGCGAGGGTAGCAGCCATTATCCGAAGGAAATCATTTTCGGGAAAAAACAGTATTCACTTTGATGAACTGGAACTTGATATCCAGGAAAAAGTGGCCAGGGTCAATGAACATATCATCGATCTTACCCGTAAAGAGTATGACCTGCTGCTTTATTTTATCAGCAATAAAAATAAAGTGATCAGTAAAAATGCCATTGCCGAACACCTGTGGGGTGATAATATGGACATCGCCGATAATTACGATTTTATTTATACGCATATAAAAAATCTGCGTAAAAAAATGCTGCAGGCCGGATCGCAGGATTATATCAAATCTGTGTACGGCATGGGATACAAATTCAGTGCAACCAAATAATGAAACTCTTTACAAAATACAGCCGCACCAATTTTATTGCGACAGTCATTATCTTTTTACTGGCAGGCGTTGCTTTTTTTTACCTGCTCCAGTATATCCTGATCCACCAGGTAGATGAAAGCCTGGAAACAGAACAACAGGAAATAACTTCTTTTATTCAGGAGCACGGGCAGTTGCCTGAAATCATTCCGGTAAAAGATCAGCAGATTACTTATACTCATACAACAGGCATTATAAAAGAACATTTTAAAACATTGACTGCTTATGATTCTGTGGAGAAGGAAACCAGCAAATTCCGTCAGTTTATTTTTCCTGTTCAGGTAAATGGGCAAACGATAGAAATCAATGTGGGCAAATCACTGGAAGGAACCGAAGACCTGGAACGGTCCATTATCATCATAACTATCAGTACCATTTTATTAATGCTTGTCACTGGCTTTATTATCAACCGGCTTATTCTCCGGAAATTGTGGAGACCTTTTTACCAGAGCCTGCAACAGATGCAGGATTTTAAATTGGGGAAAAAAGCAACCATTGATTTCTCACACAGTAATACAGATGAATTTAACCTGTTGAACAAAACGCTGGCAACTGCATTTGGAAAAGCAGAACGGGATTATCAGTCACTGAAAGAATTTACAGAAAATGCTTCGCACGAATTGCAAACACCATTGGCAATCATCCGTTCCAAACTAGATCTGTTAGTGCAGGACGAACATCTTTCAGAACAGCAGAGCAATGCTGTGCAGGCGGCCAATGAAGCCATACAGAAATTATCAAGACTGAATCAGTCGTTACTGTTGCTGGCCAAAATCGAAAACAAACAATTTGACCAGACCAGTTCCATCAATCTAAAGATAAAGATCGAAGAAAAAATCTCTTACTTTCGTGAATTACTGCAGGAAAAAAATCTGTCTGTCACCAAACGCATGGACGATATTTCTGTAAGTATTAATGAACAGCTCGCAGATGTATTGCTGAATAACCTGATCGGCAATGCTATCCGGCATACAAACAGAAACGGCCTGATCAGCATTGAATTAAACCGCGAGCATCTTGGTATTTCAAATACTGCTGTGGCAGGTTCACTCAACAATGCCCGTTTGTTTCATCGTTTTTATAAAGAAGGACCTTCACCGGAACAGCATGGACTTGGATTGTCCATCGTTAAACAGATCTGTGAAGCATATGGCTACAATATATTGTACAGCTTTAAAAATCATGAACATCATTTCATCATTTACTTCAAATAAAGGCTCCAGACTTCACACAGAATGCACACGGAAGTTTGCGTTTTTAAAATAAAAAAATGTCTTATAAGATCAGGGTTTTATCATTGGTACTTTCTTTTTTTGGATGTGCAGAACTGAGTGCACAGATCAGCGGTACCGTCATTTACCAGGCCAGCAAAAAACCAATGGCATTGGTCACCGTAAGTTTATTGAATGCAACTGATAGCACGGCAAATACGCTTACGGTAACCGATCCATCAGGTCGCTTCAACTTTGATAAAATAAAGCCCGGTCATTATACCCTGCGTTTTAGTTTCATAGGTTATCGCAAGACTGACAAAGCAATAGATGTTGCGGGTAAAAAAATAAATGCCGGTACTGTTGAAATGATAATGCTTCCAAAAGCAATGAATGAGGTGACAGTGACTGCACAAAAATCTTTGCTCAATACTTCCATCGACCGTAAAGTATATAATGTATCGCAGGACATCATGGCACAGAGCGGAACTGCGAGCGACATTTTAAAAAATGTGCCATCAGTTGAAGTGGATATTGATGGCAATGTCAGTCTACGTGGATCAACCGAAGTGATGATCCTGATCAATGGCAAACCCTCGCCGCTGATGGGTAAATCAAGGGCTGAAGTCCTGGAGCAGTTACCGGCCAATGCAATTGAACGCATCGAAGTGATCAGTAATCCTTCTGCTAAATTTAAACCGGATGGTACTTCGGGTATTATCAATATTGTATTGAAGAAAAATACAAAGGCCGGATGGAATGGTAATGTAATTGCAAATGCCGGTAACCGTGACCGGTACAGTGGTGCAGTCAACCTTAATTACAAACCGGGTAAATTAAATCTTTTTACAGGTTATTCGTGGCGGCAGGACGCCAGGGTACGGTTAAGAGATATTCAACGCACTTATTTTGATTCAGCAGCTGCAATTAAAAGTTATTACAGCGAAAACAGCAATTCACGTGCTCATCCGGTTTCAAACCTGATAACTTTTGGTGCCGATTATGAACTCAATAAAAAAAATTCAGTTGGTGTTTCAGGTAATTACCGCAACCGCGATCAAAGCAAGACTGATGCAGTAGATAAATTATTTTATGACAACAATCGTTTGCTGACAAATGCATACGACCGGCTCCGTGATGATCCCGAGCAGCAGGTTGAATTGGGTGGTACGGCTTATTGGGAACATAATTTTCCGGGAGAAGATCACAGCATCCGTGCGGAATTCAACGCTTCAAAAAATCACGAGCAGGAAGACAATCATTACAACAACATTTACCGGTATCCAACTGTTTATTCTTCTTTCGACAATACGCTGATAAAACAGGCGGAACAGCAACAGCAGATCACAGTTGATT
>JBDUCW010000158.1:0-9957 GCA_040003235.1 Ferruginibacter sp.
GTATTTTTGGCGGCGAAGGTTTTATAATGGAAAAAATTGAGGGCGATGGATTTGCTTTTTGTCATGCTGGTGGTTATGTAATAGAAAAAGAATTGCAGGCCGGTGAATTATTAAAAGTAGATACAGGTTGTGTAGTGGCCTATACGCCCGGAATTGATTTCGATATTGAATTCATCCGTGGCATTAAGAACTGGATGTTTGGAGGTGAAGGATTGTTCTTTGCTATTTTACGGGGTCCGGGTAAAGTGTGGTTGCAATCACTGCCCATCAGCCGTTTGGCCGGAAGGATTATGCAATACGGAACTTATAACCGTAAAGAAGAAGGAAGCATTCTCGGAGGTTTGGGAAATCTGTTGGATGGGAGAGAATAACCTCACCCTCAATCCCTCTCCAAAAGAGAGGGAAGCCTGTTCCAGCAAATTTCTTGTTTTGAATATTAAAAAAGAGTTGTCCATAAATGAATGTAATGAATTAAAAAAATTATCAATTATCAATTTTAATGTCTGTCACAAACAGATTGTGATGTAAATCCGAACTTAGTTAGCCCCGTCCGAACGGCCAGGCCGGGCGGGCATTGTTCTCAACATGAATAATTGAAAAAAATATCTAAGTCAAAAAATTATTTTATCATAATGTAAATAAAAAAAGACTCATCAACCGACGAGTCTTTTTTTATATTTTTTAAAGCATGATGAGTATCAAATCATGCAATCAGTATTAGTTCCTGCTGTTGAGTTTAGATAATAGCCGCAGTATTTCCAGGTATAACCAAATGATTGTAACCAATAAACCAAAGGAAGAATACCATTCCATATATTTTGGTGCGCCCATTTCTACGCCGGTTTCGATCATATCAAAATCAATGATCAGGTTCAGTGCAGCAATGGCAACTACAAATAAAGAAAATCCGATTCCTAACAAAGAACCTTCATGCAGGAAAGGCATATTGTCGTAACCAAACATTCTCAGTACCCAAACGATGAGGTAAAAAATTGCAATGCCCGCGGTAGCGGTGAATATGATCGATTTGAATTTTTCAGTGGCCTTGATGATCCGGAAGCTGTACAAAAAATACATGGCTATTGCGGTTCCGAAAGTAAGGCCCACAGCATTGATAACAATATTGGGTGCCTTTGCCGCAAACGCTGCATTATAATAGGCAGAGATAGCGCCAACGAATAATCCTTCCAGCAATGCATAGGCAGGTGCCAGGTAAGGGCTCCATTGTTTTTTAAACATAATTGTAATGGCAACGATCAATCCGCCGATACCTCCGATGAAGATCAATGGAACTACATTGCCGCCGTCTGCAAATTCTTTCCATGAATAAAAAGAAGTGCCCAAAACCATTAGAAAAAGAAAACCGAATTTTTGCAGGGTTCCTTTCAATGTCATTGCGTTCTCGTGGGTGACTACATCTTCAAGAACAGTATCACGAAATCTTTTTTCAGAAAGTGTAGGGTTGCCGGATTTCATCAGAGACATAATATTTTTTTTAGAGAATAAAACTACGGGAAAAAGCAATACGATCAGCAGCAGAGTGGCAGTCTTAACAAAGTTCGTGGTGCATAGTCCATAGTTGATAGCCCATGGTCCATATTGAATAGTCCATGGGAGGAAGCACTGTATTAACTATGGTCTATGAACTATCAGCCATGGACAGTATTCGTATCTTCCTAAACTTTATCTTTGCCGTTATGGAAGCGTTGATAGAACAGATAGCAGCACATAAAACAGCCATTGCAGCAGTCACTGCATCAACTGCGGAAGATGTTGAAGCATTCCGCATAAAATATTTGGGCACCAAAGGCTTGCTGAAAGAAATCATGGGGCAAATGAAAGGCGTTCCTGCTGAGCAGAAACGTGAAGCAGGCCAGTTGCTGAATGAATTCAAACTTTTTACGGAAGAAAGATACAATACATTAAAAACTGCTTCAGCAGGCAGTAGTCAGGCGACAACAACCGGTTTTGATTTTACATTGCCGGGAGATGCATTGCCATTGGGTTCGCGTCACCCGATCAGTCTTGTGCGTAACCGAATCGTTTCTATTTTTCAGCGGCTCGGCTTTGCTGTTGCCGAAGGCCCGGAGATTGAAGATGACTGGCACAATTTCACTGCACTTAATTTACCGGAAAATCATCCTGCCCGCGATATGCAGGATACATTCTATATTTCACATCCCGCAAATGGCGGGACCGATTGGCTTTTACGTACGCATACTTCGAGTGTGCAGGTCCGTGAAATGGAAAAAGGTAAACTGCCGATAAGAATTATTTGCCCGGGCCGTGTTTACCGCAATGAGACCATCAGCGCAAGAGCGCATTGTTTTTTTCACCAGGTGGAAGGATTGTATATTGCAGAAAATGTTTCATTCGCGGATCTGAAACAGACACTTTATTTTTTTGTACAGGAAATGTTTGGCAATACTGTGAAGATCCGTTTCCGTCCGAGTTATTTTCCTTTTACAGAGCCCAGTGCTGAAATGGATATCAGTTGTCTCATTTGTGGCGGAACGGGTTGCAGCGTTTGCAAACAAACCGGCTGGGTAGAAATCCTCGGATGCGGAATGGTGCATCCTTCAGTGCTGGATAACTGTGGTATCGACAGCAATAAATACAATGGCTTTGCATTTGGTATGGGCATCGAAAGAATTACAATGTTGAAATACCAGATCAAAGATCTCCGCCTGTTCAGTGAAAACGATGTAAGGTTTCTGCAACAATTTACAGGAGCAGTATAAGGTTCAAAACGTTTAAGAGATTTAAAAAGTTGAAGACGTTTAACCGTTAAACTAAAAGTATTCTGTAACGAATTGAAAAAACCTTAAACCTTAAACCTTAAACCTTAAACCTTAAACCTTCAACCTTTTACAATCCAACAAAAAAAATCTCAAACAATCAAACCCGGTAAAATGAAACAATTAATTTTCCTATCCCTGCTTTTTTTATCATCCTCAGATCTTTTTTCGCAGAATGCCAATGTAACCTGGGGCGATGAATTCAAACTGAAAAAAGGAAGTACCGACCTGGAAGTAATTCATGCGGACAATACCGGCGTGTACGTAAAAGAATCGCACATGGCACTGAAAGCATATTTTGTAATTGCCGCCACAACAAGGGAATCGGCAAGTTTAATCAAGCTCAACAAAAACCTGACAGAACTTTATCACAATGATTTTAATAAAGAACTGAAAGGGAAAGAATTTGACCAGCTTTTCTTTTTAAAAGACAAACTTTTTTTACTCGCCACAGATTACAGCAGGAAAGATAAAACACTCACACTCTTTGCAGCAGAGATCGATAAAAATTCCGGCGAGCAATCTGGTGATTGGGTGGAAGTAACCAGTTGGCAGAAAGAAGAAAAAGGAGATGATATCAATTATAAAGTTACTTACAGCTCCGACAGTTCTAAAATGGTATTGGTAAGCAGTATCGAAGGAAAAGATCATAATAATTATGAAGTGCGCCAGTTTGATGCAAATCTGAAAGCAACCGCCAAACCAATTGCCATCAGTAATGAATTTGATCCCAAAACTTTTGACCTGGAAGATGTACTGTATACCAGCAACGGCAATGTGGTAATGGTAGGAAGGATTTATGAATACGAAGAAGGCAAAAAGAAAAAAGCAAAATTTCTCCAGTTTAAAAATTATAATGTGCGCATTTATGATAACGGCGGTAAACAGATCAAGGAGATCAATACAGATGTTGCCGGCAAATGGCTGGTGAGTACCAAGGTTGTTCAGCTACCCGTTAAAGAACTGGTACTGGCTGCATTTTACAGCAATGAGAAAAAAGGAAGAGAAATAAATGGCATGCTGGTTCAAAGAATAGATCCCACTACAGGATCCGTGATCAGTACCAGTCAGAAAGATATCAATACTGCCATGATCAGCGCACTGGAAGATGATAACGGCGACGATGACACGGATGACGAAAGTAAAAAAGAAAGGAAGGAACGGGAGAAACTGGAAAAGATACAGAATGATGAAGAAGGATTCTCCAAATACATGCGTTTCCGTAAATTTATTTATACTGCTGATAAAGGATTAGTGGTGCTGGCTGAAAAGTATGATAGTTATACTTATACCACTACCAGTTATTCCGGAAGCGGCGGTTTTGGCGGTATGGGCAGAACCACCAGCACTACTTACCAGGTATACGAATGTGGCGATTTGATGATGAGCAAAATGGATGCAAAAGGAAATGTCAGCTGGCTTCAGGTGCTTCCCAAACAACAACGTGAAGTAATGGTTACGGATTCGCACAGTGGTCCTTCAACCGGTATCAGTTTTTATTCAAACTTTTTTGCCGGTGGATACAACTGGCCTTTTTATGCAGGCTTTGGTGTATTGCCCGGAAATAAAAATATCAATATCATTTTTAATGATCATAAAAAAAATGAGAACGTATTGCAGCTGGGCCAAAAGGTAAGGAAGATCAATTATTATGGCAAGACAAATTGTTATGTTGTAGCGCTTGATCCCATCACCGGAAAATATACAAGGTCTGTTTTATTTGCCAATAATGATGTGCCCACAGCCATGCCCAGACTGGGTTCTGTATTGGGTAATGAATTTTACATGACGGGCAAAGAAGACAGGATGCTGGGCAAGACAAAAATCGCGATAGCGAAGATCAGTCTGAAATAAGTTGTAAGTTTTAAGTAATAAATTTTAAGTGGTAAGTAAATACATTTTGCTTATCACTTTTTTTATCCCTTACTGCGGCGCTTATTGCCCAGCACTCAGTTCTTACAAAATAATTGCAGCCTGTTTATTCCTGTTATTCTATTGGCTAAATGCCTGCAACCAGTCGCAACTTTGCATTGGCACCATAATTGTCAATTTTGGTTACTAATAATTTCTCTTTATAAAAATTGAATGGTATGAACTGCAGTCCTTTAAAAATTGTTTCCGTTTGTTTTATTGCCGCATTATTATTTGATGCCTGTTCCGGTTCAAAAAATGCAACGCATGAAAATAAAACCATCAATGGCGACTGGGTACTGAAAACCATCAGCACGGAAGGCGTGAATGGAAAATTTGCCAGCAAAATTTTTAATGAAGCAGATTATAATTGTTTTATCGGAAGCAGCTGGCATTTTACTTCTAAAAATAAACACGGTATTTATACACTCGATGGTATGTCGAAAGATTGTCCTGCAGTAAAACGAAATATCCGCTGGGCGGTTGATGAACCAAAAAATGCAACCGGAGCATTTCAATTCAGTAGAATTGACGATTCAGGAAACCGACAGAATAACAGCGATGATTTTAAAATGATCATCATAGCACTTACCGATAATACCATGCAACTCAAATCGCCCATTATCTTTGAAGGCCACCCGGCAGCGTTGATCTATAATTTTTCCAGGAAATAAATTCACCTGTTTCTTAATAAAATGGAAACGTCAGGTTAAAATGCAAGTGAATTGTTGTACAATTCCCGTCATTTGTTGCAACTTACTTTAATATATAAGTTATTTTTTATTTTCGCTGTATGATAAACAGGATTTGCGTTGCCGGTGCCGGAACAATGGGTAGCGGCATTGCACAGGTTGCTGCACATGCGGGTTTTCAAACCATCTTATTTGATCTTCAGCAGGAAATACTGGACAAAGCTAAAATCAGCATTGAAAAAAATCTTCAGTACCTGGTTGATAAAACGAAGATCAGTCCGGAAGAAAAAAAAGAAATTTTCAACCGGATACAATTTGTAAATGAACATATTTATTGCAGGGCAGATATTATCATTGAAGCCATTGTAGAAAAATTATCCGCAAAAGCGGAACTCTTCAACACACTTATTGCTTTAAATGATCAGGAGGTCATTCTTGCAACCAATACTTCTTCATTATCTGTTTCAGCATTACAAAAGGAAATAAAATCTCCGGCGCAGCTGGCAGGCATGCATTTCTTTAATCCTGCGCCTGTAATGAAGCTGGTAGAAATTGTAAAAGGCGATCAGACTTCTGACGAAACAATGATAGTGTTACAGGATCTCGTAAAAAAAATGGGTAAGACGGCAGTGCTTTGCAAAGACGCTCCCGGCTTTATTGTGAACCGCGTTGCGCGGCCTTATTATCTTGAAGCAATGAAACTTGCTGAATCAGGATCAGCAGATTTTAAAACGATCGATCGTGTGATGCAGTCTTCCGGTTTTAAAATGGGGCCTTTTAAATTAATGGATCTGATAGGACTTGATATCAATTACGCTGTTAGTTGCCTGGTATATGAGCAACTGAACAGGCCGCCCCGCTTACGCCCTTCTGTATTACAGGAACAAAAAGTTAAGGATGGTAAATTCGGCATCAAGAAAGGAGAGGGTTTTTACTTATACTAATATATTTCGATTTACGTTTTTTTACCATGAGAATTTACTTGGATCACTTACTAACAGATATTCTATGATTTTAGTAACAGGAGGCTCCGGTTTGGTGGGCAGAGAGGTCATCCTGCAATTGCTTGCACAGGGAAAAGATGTTGCTGCAATTTATCATACTACTCCATTGCTTGATTTTCCTTTTCCCGGTGTACGCGCTATTCAGTGCGACCTTTCAGATGTTGTGGCACTTGAAGAAGCAATGCATGGCATTACGCAGATATTTCATTGCGCTGCCAAGGTATCTTTCAATCCTAAATACAAACAGCAGCTGTACAAAATAAATGTGGAAGGCACCGCCAATATTGTAAATGCCGCATTGAATGCGGGTGTTTATAAAATGTTGCACGTTAGTTCTGTTGCTGCATTGGGAAGATTGAGGGAAAATGAGGCCATCAATGAAAAAATGGAATGGAGCGAGGAGACGAGTAACAGCATTTATGGACATACCAAATATCTCGGGGAACTGGAAGTGTGGCGTGGTGTAGGTGAAGGATTAGAAGCTGTGATCGTAAATCCAACTGTAGTACTTGGTCCCGGTAACTGGAATGGTGGTTCTTCGGAGATATTTAAAAAAATGTATGAAGAATTTCCCTGGTACAGCGAAGGCGTTTCAGGATTTGTAGACGTACGCGATGTGGCCCGCGCAATGATACAACTGATGGACAGCAATATTTCTGATGAAAAATTTATACTCAGCGCCTGCAATAAAAGTTTTGAAGAAATATTCACGATGATCGCAAAATCATTCGGTAAAAAACCACCTTATAAAAAGCTCACGCCATTTTTAGCCGGCCTTATCTGGCGCATTGATGGATTCAAAAGTAAGTTGAATGGCGGCGATCCCATCATCACCAGGGAAACTGTTTCCACTGCACTTGCAAAAGTCAATTTCGACAACAGCAAATTAAAAAAGTTTCTGCCGGGTTTCGAATACAGGCCCATCGAAGAAACCATCATGGAAACATGTGCCATGCTTAAAAAGATCAATCAGCTTGCATAGAAGTTATAAGTTTTAAGTGATAAGTTTTAAGTTGGGTTGAAAGTTTAGACAGTTTAGAAAATTCAATCTGACAGATTCCACTAAACCTTTGTCAACTGCTTCAACCTTCTCAACTTTTTTGGCTTAAGTGTTTGTCCGCTTATTGATGTTTTGTGGGAAGGCTCATCATGTTCAGATTCCGGTTTACGATTCCCATCTCAACTCCATCAACCTTATTAACTTTATCAGCCACTAAAGCTTTCTCTTTCCATTAACACAAAAGCCATATCTTTTTCCAACCTTTGCGTAATTAAAAAAATCACAGCATGAAGAAATATGCTTTTTTATTAATGCTGGTTTTTGCAGCCATAACAGGTTTTGCACAGCAAGGTTATTATACTGTTTACGGAAACGTTACAGAACATGATACCAAGGCTCCGATGACCGGCGCATCAGTGTTTGCGCAAAACACCACTTTCGGAACGGTAACAGATGCAGCAGGTAATTTTAAATTGCAGTTGCCCAATGGTGGTTACGATCTCGTGATCACTTTCACCGGTTATGAAACAGAGAGTATGCATATTACTACTTCAGCCGGCGAACAAAAAATCGAATTAAAACAAAAAGATAAAACACTGGAAGCCGTAGCGGTCGTAGCAAGTAGTGAAGTAAAAGATGGCTGGGAAAAGTATGGCGATTTTTTTCAGGAAAATTTTATTGGTAAAACACTCAACAGCAAAAACTGTATCATAAAAAATAAAGAAGTACTAAAATTCTTTTTTTCCAAAAGAAAGAACCGGCTTAAAATAATTTCGTCAGAACCACTCGTAATAGAGAACAATGCCTTGGGATACCGCGTCAAATATGCACTCGATTCTTTTTTGTATGAATATGATACAAAAGCCTGCACCTACATCGGCTATCCTTTGTTCGAAGAAATGAAAGCCGGCACAGAAACCCAGGCAGCCGAATGGAATAAAAAACGCCTGGTTGCATACAATGGATCCCTGCTGCATTTAATGAGAAGTATTTATACAAAAGATCTGAAAAAACAAGGTTTTGAAATTCAGTTCCTGGTAGATAATAATGGAAAGGATGAAGCGATAAGTCCTAAAAGTATTTATGCCGCGTTGAATTATGATAAAGATGACAGCACACATACTGTAGAAATAACACCCAATCAAAAAAAGCTGGCCATTTTATATAATAATGAAACTACAGATACCGCTTATCTTGCTGCCAATCCCGGCGAACCTGTAAAGTTCCAGTTATCGTATATTTTTTTTGTAAATGCTCCCTCTATTGTAATAGAAGAAAACGGTTATCATTTTGATCAGAATGATATCATCGTCAACGGATGGATGGCATGGGAAAAAGTAGCCGACATGCTTCCTTATGATTTTAAACAACCCTGACCTGCACAGTTAACTTTTAAAACTGCACGGTTACAACATAAACTTATTCGCCCATTACTTTCTTCCACAATTCAGGAATTCTTTTTATCCAGACAAGTTCTCTCCGTGCCTGCCCGGCTTCCTGTGCAGGCGCACCCCAATAAGTCTTGCCGCCTTCCAGGTCATTGGATACACCTGTGCGGGCATACAATACTGCATTCTCACCGATAGTAAGTGTTTTATTAATGATGGCGCCACCCCAGATCACAACGCCGTCTTTAATGATGGTGCAGCCTCCTACAAGCACGTTCGCCGCAAACAGGCAATTTTTGCCGATCACGGTATCATGGCCGATGTGGATCAGATTATCGAATTTAGTGCCGCGGCCGATCCGCGTATCATTACTAACGCCACGGTCAATAGTACAGCCGGCGCCAATTTCCACATCATCTTCTATAACTACTCTTCCGCAACTCGGCATTTTTTTGTACCACACATCGCGGTCTTTTTTTCCATTTACATAAAAAGCATCACTGCCGATGACGGCACCCGGCTGTATGGTTACATTATCGCCGATCACACAATAATCCATGATGGAAACATTCGGATGGATGATACAGTTTTTTCCGATGTGCACATGATTACCGATAAATGAAGTAGGATATATAAAACTGGATGGATCAATAACAGCAGAATCACTGATCGTTTTTAATGCTTTTTCAAATGGCCTGAAGTGAAGCACAATTTTGCAGTAAGCTTCAAAAGGATTGTCAACAATGAGCAAAGCTTTTCCATCAGGACAATCATAATTTTTATTGATGATGATAAAATTTGCAGCACTGTTAATACAGGTATCATAATATTTCGGATGATCTACAAATACAAGATCTCCATTTTCAACATTATGTATTTCATTGATGCCGGTGGCATTTCCATTACTCTTATCAACAAGTGTAGCACCGATAAATTCAGCAATCCATTTAACAGGAACAGGCGAAGGAAACTGCATAAAATATATTTGCAGCAAAGGTAACATGCTTTAGGTTTACTCCTTTAAAAAGCAAAAAAGCAAATAATATGGTTTGAATGAAGAAAAATACGGGTGATCTTCAAATATTTTTTTTGAGCAAAATCATACCCGTTTTTAAATGCCGGAATAAAATTACTGAATGCAGCAACAACAATTTTATACAGCAA
>JBDUCW010000260.1:0-2927 GCA_040003235.1 Ferruginibacter sp.
GTCATTGTAATTCGTTAAAAAATTTTCTTTGCTTTTTATATCAGCCATTGAGGATTCCTGGTTATTTAAAAGCCCAAACGATAGCATGGCGTAATCAGTAAACCGCTCGGCAAACCTTGCCAGCAAATGATTTAAAAACAGTTGCCTGCGTTCAGCAAAAAGCGCTTCACTTTCTACGATCAGTTGCAGGTATTTTGAAAAAGAAAGAAGGTTGAGTTCTATATCAAATGAAAAATCATCAGTGTTGGTAACAAATGAGCGATAATTCTCATCAAATGTGGCGATATATTTTACCGAAACAGCATTTTCTGTGGCCTCCTGCACGGTCTTAAAATATTTTTTGCTAATCAGGGCGATTTCGTCGGAACAGGTAAGAATATAGTAATAAATGCAATCGTCTGTTTTAGTAATGTATTCAGATTGATATTGGTCAAATGTAAGATCGTTCTTCAATTGGCTGATGGCGGTGTCCTGCTCGGCAAGGGTAGCGAAAGTATATGGCTCGACATTGTCAATCTCTACCGTTTTTAATTCATCATTATCTTTTAATTCCAGTAATTTCTTTTTGTCAATGGGTACCATCAGTATAGTGCCTTCAACGCCGAGGGCATTGGCATTGTTCTCATTTATATTAAACCGCAGCAGCTTTTGCAGATCGGGAACCGTTGCAAGCTGGTTAATAAAATAAGTATGATTTTCTTTTTCATTTTTTGATGCGGATAAGGCAAATAAAGAACGCATTTGCTGAAGTTGCGACAAATAATTAGCCAGCAACTGATCAAAAAACAGCAGATATGCTTTTAGCTGGTATGCCTGTGCTTTACGCAGATCCGATGCACCATCTGGCAATCCGCCTTCTGCAATTCCGTAAACCCGCGGAAATTCATTCTGTATGGAATAGTAATCACCCATATCGCTCCGGTAATCACCTTTTGGAATTTCATTGTCGAGATATGGCGAGGGAGCATTATGCAAAATTTTTCCATTACGGGTAAAGTTGATTACAAAAAGCCCGTCAAATTTTCTAAAATCCACAAGTACCGGCACACTCCGCCTGCTGAATTGAAAACCCGAACAATCAAGCGAAAATTCCGGAACATTATTTTCGGGAATAGAAAATTTCCAACCTTTTACAGGCGTAATTGCACTGTTCTTACAGGTTTGCAGGTGAAGCTTACTTACCGCCTTCACGCCTTCTACTTCAAATAAGGCACTGTACACATCAGAAAGATGAATTTCTTTTCTGAGCTTAAGTTGTTCCAGTTCTTCCGTATCAATAAAGCCATGGCTTTCAGTTATGTTATATGGCCGGCCCGCAAAAATTTCATCTATAGGTTTTTGCTTCTCCAATAATTGCGGAAGGGTATAAAACTGCGGCGGGGGAGAAAAAAATTCCCGCAATTTTTCCACTATATCAATGTAAACTTTTTCAGCATCTACGCCTTCTTCCAATTCAATATCTGCGCACACACCTGTTTCCTGTTTGCATAAAAAATAAATATCAATAAAATCTTCGCAAAGGTTTCGATGCGCCATCAAGGCATTCCTGATTTTATCTTCAACCTGTTTCAGGTATTTTTTCTTGCCATCCGGATCATTTCTGTATTTTTTTTCAACGTCAACTTCCAGGTCAATGTATACATGGTACAACCCATTCAGGTAATCAATACAGGCAGGCGTCTGCTGCCCGGTTGAAACTCCTGTGGTGGGATCTGTTGGCACTACGGGACGGCAAAAATCTTTCTGGTCTGTAGCAACTTCCAGCCAGGCATTTTTGACTTCATCTATATCAATCAACAGTTTTCTAAAATCGGTAATGGTTAGGGGATTACAGGCCAGTATTTGCGCAGGTGTAAAAAAATTATTGTCGTCTGATTTATCTTCCGGGTTGCGCGTAAGAATATCTTCTACGGGAAGATTAGTACGATAGCCAAGATCAAGCAATGCATAAGAAAGCATTTCAAGAATGGTGATTCCCGGGTCATGCACATTATGATCCGTCCAGATTTTGCCGCCCAATTTTCCGAGGTAGTCAATACCTTCAGTCCTTAGCTTATCAAAATCCAGGTAGTCAGGAAATCCTGAATTCTTTTTACTGATAACAATATTTTGTTGATCATCCGCCATTCGAAAAATATTTTTATCCTATAACATCTCTTATACAATAATCAGCAATGGGCATTTTTTTATTATCACAACAATCTACTTCCTGCCCCTGTACATCATGGCACTTACCCCATTCTTCACAATCCTTTTCGGTAATACAAACATCAATTTCACCGGCAATTAAAATACTACGGGGTGTTTTAGGACAAACCGGTTCTGCTAATTTTTTCTCATTGTTTTTATCCGGCCAGTCATTCTCATCGTGGCGCATTAATAACTCAATGATATAATCCACGTAATCCCTTGTCTCCAAAAACCGGATAACTTCCGAACGGCCAACACACTGGCCAAACCTGAGCTTATCATATTCACCGATCGCCCAGGGAGCCATAAATTCCCGCAGGTCCTGTTTAAGTTTTTCTTTATAATAATTTTCATCTTTACCCGCTATCAGTTTTATTTTTAAACAGAAGTGAACTTTTTCGTAACGGGGATTCATAGCCCTGAAGCGCACGAAAGGTGAAGTATGCTTTTTGCAATATTCCTGTATATCATCCAGGATGCTCACCGGCACTCTCGGCTCAAAAGATTGCGCAGCTTTTAATTGGTTTAAGTCGGGAATAACAGCCAGCAGTACATAACCGGGCGCTATGGGAAAATCGTTTTTATATTGATGCGCATCGAGCGCAAAACTGTGGTTGATGCATTTTACTTTAAATATTCTCGGAAATGCTTCCAGCACTAACCTTTCATAGTCGAATTTTTGTATGGCCCTTCCTTTATGCCTCAGCAGTTCACTTACCCGTATATAAAAATGGCCT
>JBDUCW010000049.1:0-30901 GCA_040003235.1 Ferruginibacter sp.
TCTGGAAAGATTGAATAAATTATTGGCTTACCGGCGGAGCAACAGAATATGTTTTTGGTGCATTAATGATATCGCTCCCGGTTAAATAACAATTCCAATCCCCAAAAGTGGTTTTTACAAAGACACCTGTTGCTTTTGATCTCACAGTCATATCGCAGTTTTTTCCCTTGTTATTTACCATAGTAGAAATAGGGTCGCATACATACTGGTTGAAACTGGCCCGAAAAGGATACACAGGAGATTTTGGATCTATATCAATAATTGATGGAAAGTTTCGTGCATTGTAGGTAACACCTGCGCCAATTTGCACCTGCACATTTTCAACAAGATTTAAATAATCATGCGAAGCATTTTCTAATTGGCAAATCAGGTATTGCTTGCCTAACTCGGCTGTAATTGCGCCTTTAAGTGGCTTCTGTGTGCCTGCACAAGTTCTTGGGTCGCGCGTACCAAATCGTTGACCAATCTTTTGAGAAAAAGTAAAAGAACAGAAACTCAGCAAAAAAATTACCG
Source organism: Ferruginibacter sp. (assembly GCA_040003235.1). Lineage (GTDB taxonomy): Bacteria > Bacteroidota > Bacteroidia > Chitinophagales > Chitinophagaceae > Ferruginibacter. The sequence goes on from JBDUCW010000049.1 coordinate 514, forward strand.
AGAGAAAAGTAAATTGTGTAATTTGATTTAACTGCTTTTTCATAATAGTTTAAGTTTTTATAAAGGTTTAGATTACAATGTTTGATTCGTTGTTTTTTACGAATTAAAAGCAATATATGATAAAGTTTTAAAAATGTGTTTACGCATTTTCTTTTTTTTGCCAAAGTTGGTGTTTCTTTTTCTGCCGATGTTGGTCTTCCTCTCCAACCAGCCTACGCCATTGCCAATGTTTTCACCTGCGATCCAACTTTAAAATACTTACGAGATAGAGACAATGGTAGTGAGTTTAAGGTTACTGTTATCAACCAACATTATCCGGAATATTATCCTCAATTCTCTACGGCAACTATTTTAAATTGGCAGCACCTGTTAGCTAAAGATGAATATAAGAATGTTATCATCCAACAGATTGGCCGTTTTCAAGTTAGCCGTTGGTCGGAGACCAGACGGCGGCGTATAATGGGTTAAGCGTTGGGCGTACAAAATTTAGGAACACCCATGGCGGCAGAAAACCTGGCTTATAGGGCCCGGTGGTATTTCGGCTGCCCTGTCATTCAGCAAGTGTATCGTTACACGTGGTAAAACCGGCTGCACATCAAGCATTCCTGAACTATCTGCAGGGGTCTGTACTAAAAGCTGTGCCTGCACAGAAAGCCCTACGAATATAAAAACGATTGATAAAAATCTGTTTCTTTTCATGTTTGATTATTAATAACACATCTATGTTTTTCTGCATGACAGACAAGTATTTATTTTATTTTTTCAAATCTTCCGGCATACCCACCGGCGGCATTTAATACGATGGTAATTTTTGAATTACCAGAGACCTTTGTTTTTTCCAATAGTGCATTTGCCTGTTTATTGTTATCATCTTTAATGGATGAAAGCATATATTTTCCTATTAAAAAGGAAAGATCAACGCTAATAATTTTTGTTTCATTGATACCATTCATAGCAGCAATAAACCACGTAGTTCCTTTCCTTCTTGCAAACAATACCAGCTCTCCTATTTTACTTTGTGGCAGTACAATGGTTTCATCCCATGTGGTTGGAATACTCTGGATCATTTCTTTGCAGGGATTATCTAAAATACTTTGCGGATCAACGCCTACACATAAAAATGGAGAAGTAAATACGATCATACTGGCAACATGATGCGCCCAGCTTACTTCACCCATCCGTTCTCCAAAATGAACCGGTGTAAAATCAGCCGGCCCGGCTAAGTAACGTGTAAAAGGAAGAATGGTATTGGTGAAAGCCCAGGGCGGCCTGTTTTCCAAACCTCTTACTGCTTCTCTTGTCATTTCATTGGGCCATGTTCTTGATTCGCCGGTTGGTTTATTGGCGCCATGAAAATCTATCATCAGATGATATTCAGCAGCATCCCGTAATGCGGCCTGGTAAAATTGAATGATGTCCTGTGCTTCTGAATCAAAGAAATCAATTTTCAATCCGGCAATACCAAGGTCCTTACATTTTTTAAAAAATTCTTTTCGCTTTGCGGCATTTTTAATTCCGGGTATTCCTTTTCTGTCGGGATAAGCTTTCCAGACCCAGATCTTTACGCCTTCTGCTGATGAATAATCAACCAGTTCTTTCATCATATCCCATTGATCACGATGATTAATACTGTCTTTCCAGTTGCTCCAGCCCTCATCTACTAAGTTATATTCGAAGCCCAATGCAGCAGCAAGATCACTAAAGTGTTTCATATTTTCCAATGTAACCGATCTTGTATTGGCCAGCCATGACCATACGCTTCTCCCGGGTTTTATCCAATCGGTATTATATCCTTTCGGGAAAAGCTTTTTATCATAAGCAGGAGAAACATTGGCGATGATATCACAATTAACCAGGCTGTTCAGGTCTTTGCCAATTTCAATAATGCGCCAGGGTGTTTCCATTTGAGCAAGTTTGTTTACTTCACCCGAAAGATTTGCCACAAAGCCTTTCTCAGCATTTGCCACAAGCGACATACCCGCAAAGTCAGTCAAACCTCCTTCTGTGATAGCAGCGTAGCCTGCATTTTTGGGTAATTCAACAGTAACAGGTGGGCCTGCTGATTCACCATGTTTAATCGTGTCAATTAATTTTTTAGTGTATCGTCCTTCATAATTTTTTACATTGGACTGGCTCCATACAATGCTGCCAGCGGGCAAATTAAATTCTGTCAAATCTTTTTCAACATGTGCAGCGCCTTTAGTGTTCAGTACATACCGGAATGCAATACCATCATTATAAACCCTTGCTTCTATCACAAAAGGAAAAATATTCCGCGTAAAAACTTTGCCGCCATTATATTTATTAACTGCTTTATTATGTACAGCACGATAAGCATACGTTTCATTTACTTTTTCATCGTTGATCTTTCCGATTGCCACTATATTTTCACCAAACCTGTTTCCGCTAACTACCATATTCATGGCTGACATATTAATAACGGGTATTTTATTATAATCAACTGCATACATCAATTTGCTATTCTGAACAGCAATGGTAAAAGAAATGTTTCCATCCGGGCTGCTGAAAATAACCGGCGCTGTCTGTGCTTTTGAAAACAAAAAAACAACCAACAATACAGTTATCATCATTAAATATTTAATTGCTTTAAAAGACATGATAATTACAGAAATAAAATTTTTTATTAAAATTCAATACTACACCCACTACCAACCCGGTAATGATATTTTTCAAAAAAATAATTCAATATTTTCTTCAACCTCCTTTCACAATAACAAATGAAATTTGCCATCAGCGCATTCAATTGCCGGGCATCAATCCCGAATTTATTTCTTTAAGATGCTCATATCAAAAAGCCATTCATATAGCCTGTCGGGCCAGCCTTTCACAGCACCTTTTGTATTTTCTCTTACACCAAATCCATGAACAGCAGTTGCATAAATATGCAGTTCTGCAGGTATACCTGCTTCTTTATATTTTAAATAAAGAAGCGCCATGCCTTTTGCAATTTCATCCCTGTCCATATAACCGCCGGTTATAAATAACGGAGGCGAATTTTTTACCGGCGCAAGCCTTGTAATACCACCGGGATAAACCAATACCTGGAATGATGGCCGTGAACTTTGAAGATCAATAAAATCAGCCGGGTTTAATTCAGCGCTGTCGAAACGCATGGCGGATAATCCTGCAAGTTCTCCTCCTGCTGAGTAACCCAGCACTCCAATCTTTGAAGTATCAAGTCCCCATTCTTTTGCACGGCTTTTTACTAATCTTATTGAGCGTTGCATATCCGGTTCAGCATCGCCATCAACAGTATATGTAGAGCCAGGCTCCTTTGCCAGGCGGTATTTTAATACAAATGCAGTGATGCCTTTTTCGTTAAAAAATTTTGCAATGTTGCTGCCTTCATAATCCATTTTTAAAGATGTGTGTCCGCCACCTGGGGCAATAATAATTGCAACGCCTGTTGCTTTTTCTTTGGCAGGAAAATACGGAGTGACGGAGGGACGATGCACATTGGAAATTGATATTTCGCCTCTTGCAGAAGTGGATATTTTTTCTTCGCCGGTTTTGCCTTCGGAGCCGGGAGCGCCATTGGGCCACAACAAAATTTCCTTTTGAGCGGCAGCACTTAATAATAATCCTGATAACAGCGATGTGAAAAAGTATTTTAAAAATTTTATTTCTTTCATGCCTGTAATTTTATTTTTTTCGTAAACATTTTTATAAAATATTACTAACGGCTATATTCATTCATCAATCTTCTGAACAACCGCCTGGCCTTCTACTCCGGTTATTTTCAATCCGCTCAGATCCACATTTTTTGCATATTGAATAACAAAACCTTTTTTAGCCGTAATGTTACAGTCTTTGAATGTTACCCCATCTATCGGGCTGCCTTTTAACCCATGCATATCACCAACTGCATCTACGTTACCTGTTACGTTAATGATGTTTATATTTCTGACAACCGGTAAAATTTCAGCGGGTGGTTTTGGATTCACCATCCGCCATTCCATGTTAAACGCGAAGGCCTTGCGTGTATCTTTCAGCACAATATTTCTGTACGTGATATTTTCAACTACCCCGCTGCGGCTTGGTTGCGTTTTAAACCGTATCGGCTCCCAGTTATCTTCCTGCACAACACAATTGCGAACTTCCACGTTTCTTATTCCGCCAGAGGTTTCACTGCCCATCGCCACACCCCCATGACCGTAACCGAATGTGCAGTTTTCAATCACAATATTTTCACTTGGCCTGTTCACCCGAAGGCCGTCTTCATCTTTACCGCTCTTGATGGAAATGCAATCATCATTTACATTTATATAACAGCCCCTAACGGTTACGCCATCACTGGAATCTATATCCATACCATCCGAACTTGGAATGTTGTGATCGGCAGTGATATTTAAATTCTCAATCAATACTTTTTTGCAATACAGAATATGTACACACCAAACGGCCTGATTGTGTAAATGCAGGTTGGATATTTTTACGTTCGTACACTTATCAAAACAGATCAATCTTGGCCGCCCCAGTCTTGGCCCGGTATTTCTTAGTGTTGTGTCTCTCCGGCCCTGCGGTGGCGACCTGCTGACCCATGTATCGCCGCTTCCGTCAATGGTTCCTTCACCGGTTAATTCTATATTATCCACACCAATTACATTGATAAACGCAGATGTCCATACACGTTCTTCACCTTCCCATCTTGTTGGTATCTGCGGATAATCTTTTTGATTGGCAGAACCTTTCAGCACTCCGTTTTTCTCAATGGTAAGGCTTACATTTTTTTTAAGAAAAACAGCGCCGCTGATAAAAGTTCCTTCAGGTATAATTACCACTCCGCCTCCCTTTGCAGCACAATCGTCAATTGTTTTCTGGATAGCAGTTGTATTTATTACAGATGTATCAGCCTTAGCGCCATAGTCTGTAATGAGAAATTTTCTTTTTTCTTTTGGTAATAAAAAAAACGATGAACAGGCCGCCGAAATAATTAATAATAAAGCGAAATATTTTTTCATAAGTATTATTTTATAATAATAAATTTAGTTTCATGCGCATTCAATTTCAGCGGCACCTGAATCTTTCCCTTATCGGCAATGTCAGCTTTTAAAGAAATAATAGCTGCAATTTTTGGATCCCATATTTCAATTTTTCCCTTACCGCTTAATATTGCGCTGGTACTGATATTTTTTTCTCCTTCATTAAAGAAAAAATATAAAGCTGCATCTTTCCATTGGCGATGCAGATATTTTACAGAAGGATAATCGCCATCTAAAACAACATCGGCAGGCAATTTATTTATTGCATCAGCAGGCAGACTGTCATTTTCATAATGAACCGTCCATTTCAATGACGTTGAAGTTTGTGCATCTAAAAAAGTTCTGCCAGAAATAAGTGAAGGGAGTGAACCGGAAAAGATAACCGTGCCGCCTGATTTTTTAAATTCCTGCAACCTGCTAACGACCTTTTCACTCAACACAGTCACCGAAGGGATAATAATAGCTGAATACATTTGTCCGCTCAGGTTTTTAAAAGCTCCGTTTTGCATTGTGAACGCAGACCCAATTCCCTGCTCATCTACAAAATCAAAATCAAGTTGCTTTTCTGATAGTTGTTTTGCAATTTTTAAAAGACCCGAGTTTGATTTTTCATTATTCAACCACATACTTTCCGTAGGCATATACAGTCCTATTTGTGCTGCAGGTTTTCCATTCGAAAGTAAAAAGGAAGATCGGTTTGAATACGCTGCCAATACCGGGAACAAAGAATCTGAAAGATAACCCGAAGGAATACTTCTTCCACTGGCAGATGCTGGCCAGAACATGAATTCAAAAAGATTGATTCCTCTTACCAATTCATAATTTATGACCCACCTTGCATCCTCAACCGATGGCTTTGGATTGTATGCTGCAAATGATTCGCTTAATGCCCGCGGCCTTCCATACATGTGCGCAGCCGAAGAAGCAAGCTTTGGAAAGTCGGCCACTTTATCGTACCAGATTTGATTCCAGATCGCATCCACACCGGGTACATCAACAAACCTCATGTCTTTAAAATAATCGCCTTCTGTTCTGGCAAGATCCATTAATTTATCTTCATGATCTATATGAACTATGTATTCCATGTTATTGGCCTTACACCAATCAGCCTGTACTTTAAAAAAATTATCACGAAAAAGATCAGACCACACATCCCAATAATCAGCTTTCGCTAACTTTTGTTTTTCATTAGCTAATGCTGTGAAAAAACTGGCGATATAAGGAATGATATCATAACCTTTTTTCTCTTTAAAAATTGAAATGATCTTTGGTGTCCACGGTGTAAAATTAAATTCAGGTTCATCTCCGCGAAAACCTAATATTGTTTTACCAAATTCATCGCCGATGTATTTTTGATATTGAACATGAGTGAACTCAAGGAATTGTCTGGTTGCCTCCGCATCCAGGTAATCGCATAAAGAATTCACCGTGTCTTTACCGTGTGTTACATTATTGGCAGCCCTGGTAACTGAAGTTTTAAAGCGATGACGGGCCAGTATAATCTCCCAATTTCCCTGCGGCGCTTTCCAGTTCAATTTACCGGAAGAAACATCAATGATTTCTGTAGTTTTATTTTCTTTGCTCACCGCCACAGCACTGATAATGGAAGGATCCAGATCTGTTGAAATGTTTTCACCTGCTGCTGCATTGACTTTGCCTGCGATTTCAATTCCCTGCATTCTTAGCTCAGGTTTTTCCCGGCTGAATTTACCTCCTGCAAAACCACTTGGATATTTTCCTTCATCAATGATCCATATCCTCATGTTACGTTTTTTTGCTTCTTCTACTGCAATCTTCACTTTCTCAAACCAACCGGCTGATAAATATGCTACACCCATATCGTAACCGCATTCGATTGTTACAACATGCAAGCCCTGTTTTTTTATTGCATCAAGATCATGTGCGATTGTTTCTCTTGTTGCCACTCCATCCCATCCCCATGTCAATGTCTCTGCATATTCAACCGGGTAATTGCTGAACTGCGCAGCCATTTCTGAATAAGAAGGAATGGTTAATTTTTGCCATATCCTCTGTGCCATTGCGTTAGCGGCAAAGGATACCAGCAAAAGGATATAAAATATTTTTTTTATCATCTCGACAATCTTTAATTTGATTTCAATGCAGTTATAGTTACCGGCCCCTGCAGGCCCGATGTTTCAACTTTCCAGTTACTGGCATCAAAAGGTTTATAATTAATATTGACAAAATTGATTTCGTGAAATTTCCTCCATACCTGTTTATTCCTGTCCATATTGCGTACACGATTAGCCATCAGGTTTGCAACTTCAATCCTTATCGTATTCTTTCCCTGCTTTAAATATTTTCCTACTTCCGCTTCAAAAGGAATACTCCAGAGAATGCCGATTTCCTTTTCATTAATAAATACTTTAGCTGATTGATAAACTTTACCCAACTGCAATAAATAACCTGCAGCATTTTTTGAAGACAGATTGAATTCGGTGCTGTACACTCCTGTGCCGGAAAAAGATTGTGTGGTTGAATCATCTGTAAAGTCTGTCCACGGCTGCAGTGTTGCCATTTTTTTATCAGCAGGTAAATCCGGCCCCCCTTCTTTAAAATGTAAAGCCCATTTACCATCGAGCGTTATAGACATTCCTGTTGGTTCGAAATATTTCCATAAAACTCCTGTTTCTTTATTTACGGATGTTTTTAAAATAATTGCCTGTCCTGACTTTAACTGAAACTGTACATCCGTTGTATTTTTCTTTTTTATAGAATGGGCGATGCCTGTGGTGCCTGTTTGCGGGTCCATCATCAAAACTGAATTTGAAGGAAACTGTACAGGCAACATTGTGTTCACTGCATTGGCCGAATGATTAACGATATAATAATATTTACCGCCATCTACGCTACGGCGAATAAACTGCAGGCCTGCATCAACCAGGGTTTCCCGCTGAATATTTAAGTACTCCAATCCCTTTTGTATATCCGGTGACAAGATGATTTTTCCTTTACCGGTGGCCGCCTCCATTATATTATTGCCTTTATCAAGCAGTTTTACAGAAGTAATCAACTGTTTTAATTTTTTTCTTCTTTCTTCAGCGTTGTTATATCCGGGAACATCATTGGGAAAATTCTGGAAGATAACATTTGCTCCAGCGTTGGCCAGTTGAATAATCTTATCAAATGTTTCTGCCGGCATAAAATTGCAGGGTGGAATAATCAATGCTTTATGGGAAGATGCAGCGACAACAATTTGTATGCTTTTGTTTTTTACCTGCGATTGCATCAGCATTTTATCAGAAACATAATCGGTGGAATAGCCGGCATTTTGTAATTGAGTAGCTGTTTTATTAAATTCGGTGGGCGTCAGCCATGTGGTATCATTATGAACAGAAAGCTGCAGGTCAGTTCCTTTTGGATTGGCCCAGCAATCATACACGGGCCAGTAAATCAACAACTCATTGTCGGATTGGCCGGACTGTAATACTGACTGGCAACGGGCTACATAATTATTGAGCCCGCTTAATTGCGACCATAAACTATTGGAAGGAGTTAAATTTGATGAAGCATAAAACTGCCAGCCGGGAAAAGGAACATCATCAGGCGAGTAGGTAGTTCCATGATAAAAAACATGATTTTCCCCGCCGAGAAATAATCTTTCCACTTCGGGCTTGCATTGCGAAAGCGATGTTTTAAAATGATCTGTCAGCCACACAAGCGTTTCGGAAGAAGTTAACTTTTTTCCAAAAACATGTGCGGCAGAAGAAGCGAATTTAAAAATATTGGGATTGGAATTTGGATTAACCACATCCGTTGTGTCATGCCTTAATCCCGGGATAGGGAAATAAGTCAATCCAAAATAGGCTTCGCATTCGGGAATATCCGCTGCTGCATACAGGTCCAGTAAATTACCCGGTGATCCATGAGCCTGGTATTTTGTAATGCGGTTGTATTTATGTGCCCAGTTAGTCCAGTTCACGGCCATGTTGTCAAGTATCATCTGGCTCATTGTTTCACGATAATCATTTTTTATACGAATTGCATTGTCTGTTGAATCATCGCTTAGCAATTGCTTTATGTGCAGACTTAAATCGTAACCCTTTCTTTTTTTAAATTCAGCCAACAGATCCGGCGACCAGTTGGCATTATACACTTCGTAGCTATCATTAAAAAAAGCACGTATACCGGGGGCTTTACCACTAAAAGCAGTATCAAACCTTTTCAAATAATTGTCTACCGCTTTTTTATTTAAATGATTCATCACAAGCCCTTCACCTCCCGCCGCTGATCGCTTTACCATCTGTAAAGTTCTGCCGGAAAAAACTGCATACAATTCCCAGTTACCGGAAGGCGGCACCCAGTTTAATTTGCCTGAATGGTCAATTTTATCAAGCACTGAAATTGTTTCACCGTTGTTTCCATAAGCTATGGCAGCCTGTAGTTCGGCACCAGCCTGCAGTTGTTTTTCATCATTTACAATTATTTTTTCATCAAAGGATTTTTTTTCTTTAAGGCTATATTTTTGAATGATCAGTTTAGATGCAGCGTCCTGGTATGTTACCTGCGGGCCACCGAATGGCCATCCTGTTCCGGTATTCATATCTACTCCCATGCCTGCCGCATTTGCTTTGGCAACAGTAAAATTGAGCATGTGCATCCATTCAGGGGATAGAAAATTTATATACCTCTTTTCAAAACCAGTTGCCCCATAAATGGGTGTTACTTCCACTCCGCCAAAACCTGCTTCGCTATAAGCGGTTAATAAATGATCGAGATTTTTTTCATCCACAGCGCTGCTCATCCACCACCATCTTGTCCAGGGTTTTGTTGTTTTAGTAATGGCTGGCCATGGCGTCTGCGCGTAACTGTTTAGTAAAAAACAAAGCATTCCGGATATCAATAAAATTTTTCTGATCATCTGTTAAAGATTTTTAATTATTTTCTTTTCAGCCATTCTTCCGGCACGGGAATAATGCAAATATTCATTGATCTGTTATCGGCGGATAACATGGCTGATTCTATTTCGATCTCTGTGCCATCCGGGCTCATGGTGGGATGTGGATGATCAGCAGCTGTTTCTTTATGCCCGGCTGAAAGTAATATCATCTCTCTTGTATGCCGGTCAATTAAATAAATATTACGTTTAAAATCATCGCCCACTGCCCATCGCCCATCTGATGAACCACTCACATGCCAGAGACCGCTGCCACTGGCCGTTTGACCAATAATGGTCATTTCTCTTGTACGAAGATTAACGATACCAAGCCCTGTTGGTTTTTCTCTTGTGCCGGATGGGCCCCATGCAGATTCCTGTCCCGGGTTAGCTCCGTTTACAGGCGTTCCTTCATCCACGGTTTTATTTGTACCCGGAATTTTTCTATGCCCCATTATGGCAATAGCCACTTCATCTTTTGATATTACAGCTTCATGTGTTACCCATTCATATTCAGATTCGGGATAGAGCGGACGCAGGCCCGAACCATCACTCATCACCGTCCATGTACGTTGTGGTGACTTGCCTCCTGTTTCCCAGCAAAAAACAATTTCGCCCGGCACCCATGGATTGGTTTGAATATGCCCGATCTGAAAAGGAACCGATACAACATATTTTATTTCGCCGGTATTGATATTCATTCCTGCAATACCAGCAGGGCCGGCACCCATGTTGCGTGGCCCAAATGTTTTCTCCAATTTTGTACCCGGTGCTAAATGTTTGGCTGCTTCCTGCATACCTACCCTGAAGTAAGCCCATTGCTCATCACCATCCAATGCCATGTCGCCACCAGCACCAAGTTCTTTAGCTGTGGTGCCGCAGATACGTTGATAGGCATCTGCCTTTTTTAATGTTCCGTTCTTACTATCGTTAAATAATTTCGCGAGATCAACTTCTATGATCTGCACCGGCCGTTGTACACGGCGGCGGGCTGTATCACCGGGAGTTGTTGGGATGGTATCTGTTTTTTCATTCCGCATAAAGTATAACTTCATAGATTTCCTTCCTACATTCAGCATGCCGGTATAACCACCCTCAGTTACCTGCACCATCTCACCGGTTTTTTCATTCACTGCCATCGCTTCGCCCTTTACCCTGCCCGAACGAAAGATAAGCCACTCTCCATCTGATGTCCATTGGTTATGTGTTTGATAAATTTTTGAATCGCCATTTTGTGTACTTGTTAAAAAAGTAAGCATAGTGCCGGTGACAGGGTCTTTGATGATTTTTTTTTCCGAAGTGAACCTTTTTCCAATTTGTGCATTACTTAATGCCGGCAGGAAAATAACTGCACCTGATATTAAAAAAAATAAACAGTATTTCATTGTTTGTATAATTGAGTTGTAAATAGTTTTGATATTATTTTTTTAATCGTCAATGGATTGATAAACCAGAACTTTAAATTTTCCAATCAGGTTCTCATCCCAATATGCATCTACCTGCGAAAGGAATATGCCGAACATGTCTTCATTCGGGTCAATCCAAAATCGGGTATAAAAGGCGCCATCCCAGCCATAACTTCCCAACGATTCCAATTGATCATACACGCCTCTTTCTGTTCGGATACCAAAACCTAATCCGAATTTATCGCCCATAATGCCATTGTGTTTAAATGGATTAAAAATGTATAATTCACCGATGGAATTAGACGTCATCATTTCAACAGATTTACGGCTAAGAATTCTTTTGCCATTCAGTATTCCTTTATTCAATAACATTTGGGTAAACCTTGCATAATCGGCAGCGGTAGATATTAACCCGGCGCCGCCTGAAAAATAATTTTGCGGATCGGGATAAGGAAAATATCCCGTGGCCTTTACCAATGTACCTTCTTTACTCATTTTATATAATGAAGCCAGGCGTGAAAATTTTTCTTCTGGTATAGAAAAATAGCTGTCCTTCATGTTCAATGGCACAAAAATCCTTTCTTCTAAAAACCGGTCTAATGATTTTCCACTTATTACTTCTATCAAATAGCCCAGCACATCCACTGACATGCCATAGTGAAATTCCTCTCCGGGATGTGATATCAGTGGTAAAGATGCCAATGCAATTATTTTTTCTTTCAATGTTCCGGCAGTGGGAGTAAGACCGACGGTCATGGCTGCATCTTTATAATATTTTCGTTGCATACCGTCGCCATAAGTAATGCCCGAAGTATGATTTAATAATTCACGGATGCTGATCTCTGATCTTGCCGGAACTAATATTGTATCACCGGCAGGAGAAAGCATGACCACTTTCGGATTTTTAAATTCAGGAATATATTTTGAAAGAGGATCAGTTAAAAGAAATTTGCCTTCTTCATATAAAGTCATGGCAGCAACAGAAGTAATTGCTTTGCTCATGGAGGCAATCCTGAACATGGCATTTGCAGGCATTGCTTTATTTGTTTCAATATCTATTTTGCCAAAAGATTTATAATAAGCAATTTTTCCATGACGTGCAATAAGCGCTACTGCTCCCGGAATTTTTCCGTTGGCTGCATACCAGTTCAGCACAGTATCAATGCGGCTTAATCTTTCTGCTGACAAGCCAACTTCCTTTGGCGAAACAACGGCAACCTGTGAATAAACGGCAATGCAAACAACAGCTTGCATGAGCAAAAAAGTAATAGTCGCAATATTTTTTTGTTTCAATAAAATCATTTTATTCAAACCTGTATAATTTAATCTTAAGAATGGCAGGTTCTACTGTTAACCTTGCTCCTGTACCGGTTCTGTTCGCTGCTGCTTCATCCGCCATTTTATAGCTCATCATTACTTCATCTCCATTCAGCAGGCGGCCGGATTGCCAGTTGCCATTTATATACTGCCCTTCATAAACGGAAGCAATTCCTGCCATTGAAGCACCGGGGGATGCCGGTACAAAAACAACATCTATATCAGCCCCGGCTATTGTAAATTCATCATTGTCTGTATTTATAATCAAGCCATATCCTTTATCCGTTTGTATAATGCCATTCCAGTTTTTACGAAGCGTAGCCAGTACATGATAACCGCCAAGTTCAAAACTTTGCGTTGAATCAGTTTTGTCAAGTGAAACAGCTTTAATAGCGTCTTTGGCCTGCGCTTCCAAAATCGGTTGAGATAATTGAGCTAATATATTATATGCTTTTGCAAGCGGAGTTTCTGCTGGCATCTCCACTTTATTATCTATACCGAAAGGTGAATAGCCGATCGCATCATGATTACCGATAGCATAGAAAGCATTTGCAGCGCCATTGCTGCCGGTAAATGATTCAGGAACAAATAACGGATTCCAGACGTGCCGGTAGCTATTTACAATAGTTTTAAAATCGGGCAAATAAATATCCGGCGCTTTAATGTCAATAGCAGGTGCGCCGATCCGCCAGATATCATGAACATGTTCCTGTGGGCCGCCAGAAGGATAGTCACCGGGTTTTTTATCTTCGGGTTGCACAATCCATGCATTCACATACATGGGAATATTATAAGCATTTTTACCTGCTTCAGCAATCTGGTTAATATAACGGGCATACTGCCAGGCCATAAATGTTTCATCCGCAGAAGTTGTATTTCCAAAAATATCTGTCCAGTTTCCCGAGATTTTTGCACCTGCAGTTTGCCATAGTTTTTTTAAAGAGGGCCGTAGTTCATCTTTATATTTCTGCAAACCATTTAATAATTCGGCTGGAACAGGTTTTGCAAATTCTGCATCTGCCATGGCTGAATGGTCCCTTGTGCCACCAATTACCCCGACTTCATTTTCTACCTGCACCATAATAACGGTTTGCTTCAGGGCATCCACTTCTTTTACATGAAGCATCAATGCAGCAAATGCTTTTGCATCTGCGGACGCCGCTTCTTTACTCAATGCGGTAATCGTTTCAGTTGATTTCCCGTTTTGCAGCATTATTCTTGGAAAGCGTTTGTAATCTCTTTTTACCCAACCAGGAACATAATGAGACAGCCCGTTCTTCCAGCTGCCAAACCAAAGCAGGATTATCTTGAGGCCATGGTTCCTGGCTTCTTTTAAAATTCCGTCTACCAGTGTGAAATCAAATTTGTTTTCCTGCGGTTCTGTCTGCTCCCATGAAACTGCCGCCAATACTGTATTCAGATGCTGCTGTTGCAGCGGTTGCCACAACGGTTCCATATATCCCAGGCTGGATGAACTTGAATTACGCAACTCACCTCCCAATATGAGAAAAGGTTTTCCATTTACGATTAGTTGAGTAGCATTATTACGTTTTTCCAAATGCGGCTGCTTGACCTGTTGTGCATTTGAGAAAGATGCTACTATTAATAAAGACAAAAAAGACATTTTTTTTTTTCTCATCATTACAATTATTTTTCCCCTTCATTTTATAATTTTTGACCGCATATTTATTTTACTGCTACATCCCATAGCTTTGACCGCCTTGATTTACCATCAGGCCCTTCTATCCATAATGTAACAAGGTATTTACCGGCTGCTGCATATTGATGGATAGGGTGCTGTTCGGTGGAAATGGTTTTATCACCAAAATCCCATTTCCAGGAAGTGATTTTTCCTTCCGATTCGTCTATAAAAGCAACCAGCCTTCGTTTCATATCCACCACTTTAAAAGACCATTGTGCATCAATTTTTTTTTTAAACCTCTTGTCCAATGGCATTAATGTAAAAGGCAAATGATAAGAAGCATTGCCATACATTTTATGTTCCCGGGAAAGATTCCAGAATCCCTGTTTCGTAATATCATTCACATCATCATAATCAAGCACTGCCCAGCTCATGGAAATAATTTTATTTTCATTCAGGATTGATTCAATAGAACGGGAAGGATCGTTGCCCGCATAATCAAATGGAGTGATAAAAAATTCGAGCACTAACTTTCCTGAGTCGCCCGGCCTGAAATTATAATTGTATGCGGCGTTAGCATAGGGCAGGTCTTTTATCCAGGGCTGGCTGCCCCAAACCATTGTCCAGTCTTTTCCTTCGGCTGGTGTAAAAATGTGATAGTTCTGTGCATGCACTCCATGAAAATCAAAATAAGCTTCCCACCTGTCTTTATCAGGATTAGGATGCAGTTCATCTATGAAAGGACCTCCGGAGCGGTCGCCATCTACCGCTACTTCAAATATATCATTGTGCAAACCAGGCAATGAAAAATCCCAATAATTGTCATAGGCTTCATACAAAAAGTATAAGCGGTTCATCCCTTTCACCCATCCTACTTTTACTTTTACATCCAGGTTTTTTGGATCGGGTGTGGGAAAATGATGGTTATCATCCACCAACTGGTCGGTACCAATTGCAAAGCTGTCCGGCACAATGTCCCAGTCAGATTTGTCTCCATCTATACGGGGAATCATGTTGGCAGGAAACTGGAATATTTTGAAACTGCGTTTGTCTTTTTCCTGTGCATGGGTGATCATAACGAGAAGCAGCAATGCAGTAACGATTGACAATCGCCTGCAGAAATATTGGTATGACATTTCAATCGTTTTAAAAGATATTAAATATATCCTGCCTGGTTGATTCATCTGTCCTGAAGCATGCTGTAAAAAAAATCAGGGAACTGTTTTTTTTTAAAAATTCTGTCAACAGGTTATTTATCATACCAGATCACGCCTTCCATTATCAATGTATAAGCGATTATAAATTATTCTTTCCGGAGAGTTGTTTTTGGTTCTTTTTTTTAAAAAAAAAATACCAGCACTGCTAACACCGGAACGGATTGATAATGCGTTGTCAATTCGTTACTGCATAAGTTTTCTATCATTCTATGCAATGCATGAAACGGATAAAAAACTAAAATGAAGATCAGGGAAAGCCTTTGAGCATGTTTCATAAGCAGCAGTCGTTTCTGTAATTTAATATTGCAAATCAGGTAATCCGTCCTGAAGTATCCTGTGAAAAGAATTAAAAATCCTCTGATGGAAGATTGCTGCGGTTACAAGTTAGTGATGCAAAGCAGCAATGATTTTTGGAAGTATCTCATAGTATGCCGGAACAATGTTCTGATTGAACTGCTGCAAAAAATATTTTTGAGCTTTAGATCCGTGTGCAATGCGGTTAATTGCAAGTGCAAGTGATGTGCGGAAGAACTTTACTTAAACTAAACTATCATCGTAGCCTGGCGGAGTTTTTAGACAAGGTTTTATTTAAACCTTCTATAAAAACTTTTTTCCAGTGATTCCCGGTGATCGGGATGCGCTATATCGATAAGGGCTTTCCCCCGCTGTTTTAAATTTTTACCAAAGAGGTTTACAATTCCATACTCAGTTACAACCCAATGTACATGGCCTCTTGTGGTTACCACGCCGGCGCCTTCTTTTAAGAAAGGTACAATCCGGGAAAGGCCTTTAGAAGTAACGGAAGGTAGTGCGATGATCGGTTTGCCATCCTCTGATAGTGATGCTCCTCTTATAAAATCCATTTGCCCACCAATACCCGAATACTGGTAGGTACCGATGGAGTCTGCACAAACCTGGCCGGTCAGGTCAATTTCGATCGCACTGTTGATTGCAGTTACTTTGGGATTTTGCCTTATGATGCTGGTATCGTTTACATAACTAATGTCCATCACTCTTATCGCGGGATTATCATTTACAAAATCATATAATTTTTTTGTTCCCGCCATGAAACCTGTAACAGACCGGCCGATATTTAATTTCTTACGGCTGTTATCAATAACAGCTTTTTCAATAAGCGGTATTACGCCATCAGACAACATTTCTGTATGAAGTCCCAGGAATTTATGATGGATAAGATTTTTTAACACCTGGTCTGGAATTGCTCCTATGCCCAGTTGCAGGGTGGCTCCATCTTCAACAAGGGAAGCTATATTATGGCCTATCTGAATGATAGCATCATTTGATCTTGAGCTGTAATCAACTTCAGGCAGTTCCGAATTATGCCAAACCATCGAATTGATTTTGCTGATATGAATAAATCCATCCCCATGTGTCCGCGGCATATTTGCATTTACCTGCGCTATTACATGCGGCGCCATGTCAACGGCGGCCCGGGCTATGTCGACAGAAGTACCTAAGGAACAGTAACCGTGTTCATCAGGCGGAGAAACCTGTACAATCGCAATATCCAGCGGTAAAATATTTTTTCTGAACAATTGAGGAATCTGGCTCAGGAATATAGGAACATAATCGCCGTGATCGCTGTTAACAACCGCCCGGCTATTTTCTGAAACGAATAATGAGTTTATAAAAAAACTGTTTTTATAAACCGGATCGGTAAAATCGATATTTCCCAATGTAGTAATGCTTACTAACTCTACATCCCGAAGTTCGCTGTACCGCTTTTGCAAAGCTTCCAGTACATGAACAGGTGTTGCTGCACTTCCGTGAATAAAAACCCTGTTGCCAGATTGAATAATTTTTACAGCATCAACTGCGGAGACCCCTTTATTGTTGTTCATGGTAAGGATGTATTTTTTATTTAAATATGCCGCAAACTAGACTTTACAGGATTGCCCTTTTGTAATCATTGGCACCCGGATACATGACTAAGGTCATGTATTTTTCTAATGGCGATCATCACAACAGCGTCCAGGATAAAAGATCTTTGGACACGTGAAAGGATTAAATTTAAAATTTTTGTTATGCCCGAAATGTCTGCAATTAAAATGGAAGCAAGAATGCTTTTAAACGAAGTAAATCAATATTTTGAATGCCTGCCAGGTGATGGGGCAGACTTCACTTCGTATACAGTTACTGCAGGATATGGCGGAGAATATTCATTTAAAGAAAAGCTCAGAAGGCTGAAAGAAAAAATACGCGAGGCATCTTACACTGCTGATTGCAGAAACAGAACGCCCCGGCAAAAATATAATCAGGCTTAAAAAAATAAAATAACAGATGAAACGTACACACATTATAATTTTAGTAGCAATAGCTGTTGGGGTAGTTGGCCTGTTTGTGCTGATGGGAAAGGATTTTGCAACTTACGACAGTATTGATTCAGCCAGGAACAAACAGGGAAGATTTGTACATTTAATGGCTAAAGTGGAAGCAGGCTCGCTTCAATACAACCCTGAAAAAGATCCTAATTATCTTTCATTTTATGCAATAGACAGCCTTGGCGGAAGAATCCAGGTTATATATCATAACAGTAAACCTTCAGAAATGGAGAAGAGTGAGAGGATAGTGATGCAGGGAAGCATGCAGGGGAATGTTTTTCAATGCAAGTCAATCAGCCTCAAATGTCCAAGCAAATATAAAGACGATAAAAAAATGCTTGAGAAGAGCGTGACCGATAACTAAGACCCAGATCACTAACACAGTTACTACTTACCAATACCATCAACTGCCAACTTATATTTTGTATTTATACTGCATTACCCAGCTTCTTGATTCTGACAATCTGTAATACCAGGTAAATAATCGTTCCCCACACAATAATTAAAATACCATAAGCCATAGCAAGCAGCCATAAAGGCGTGCGAAACCTTGTTGACCATAAGGTTCTTTGATCAAAGAAATTTCCATTATTTACAAAGGCTGATCCCCAGGGAACTTTTTTCTCTATAAGAAGGTTGCCATATAATTCATTGTCTTCTACTTTTGCCAGCAGTGTAAGGTTTCCTTTTTCATCACCCGGCAGACTATCTCTTTTAAATTCAACAGACACGGCACCGGTTGAGTCAGTGGTATATGTTCCTTCTTCTCCGGCTGAAAGTATACTGCTTCCTGAACGGCTGACACCTATCTTCAGTTCAACATCTGATGCGGGAACCCATGCATTGTTTTCTAAGAACATTATTTTTACATTGATCGTGCGGATACCATCTGCAGTAACTGTATCCATGACGATCTTCGCTTTTGTAATTTCCAGGGTTGTGGAATTTTCATCCAGCACAGCAATAAAATTATGTTTGGAACCATTGTTCCATTGTGATTGCAATCGGGGCTGAATAACAACTGTGGACTTTCCTGTTTCGTCTGTAGATGTTTTACTTATTAAATTTTCTGCACTGTTACTATCCAGGAAAATTGTTACAGTCTGTTTTGGTAAAGGCTTCCATTTTTTACCTGATTTTGTTACAGTTTCTACCGACAGATACTGAATGTTATTATTGCTGGCGAAATAGTGAAGTTTAACGACTGGTTGAGCCAGCGTATCCTGGGCAGAAACGGATAAAGCGGTTGTTAATGAACAGAGAAAAAGTGTCAGACCAATCAGGGTTTTATTCAGCGTTTTCATTTTCAGTTATTGTTTCATGAATTGGAATAAT
The DNA here is from genome assembly GCA_040003235.1 of Ferruginibacter sp. Taxonomy (GTDB): domain Bacteria; phylum Bacteroidota; class Bacteroidia; order Chitinophagales; family Chitinophagaceae; genus Ferruginibacter. The sequence continues at coordinate 19,673 of JBDUCW010000049.1, forward strand.
CGGATATATTCTTACAAAAAAAGTAATGATCAGTAAAGCTCCTGCCAGGGAACCCATTGCAATGGCCCATTCTTCCCAGCTTGGAAAATAATGATGATAACTTGCAGGTACGTCTTCCATCGGTAAAAATGGATGTAATAATGTTGGGGTAACAATCAGGTAACGTTTAAACCATGCGCCAACTACGATCATGATCCCGGCAATGAACATGGGAAGTGGTTTTCTTCCTTTTTTAAACAGCAACACAATAATAGGAATAATCATTCCCACGATAATCGCAAACCAGAAAAGCGGAGCGTATTGCCCCGAAAACAATTCTGTCAAATGAGCTTCTTCAGGTTTTTTCATTTTAAAAGCGGGCACCAGGTATTCATTGATATTAAAATACAGATATAAAAGGGCGAGTAAGACCACGATCCTACCCATCTTTTCAAAATGTTTTTCTGTAATATATTTTTGCAGATGATACGCCCAGCGAAACATAAACATGGCTACAACAACTGCACCCGCTCCCACCAGGAAAGCTCCCGATATAAAATATGCGCCAAAGTTGGTACTGTCCCACCCGGGCCGGTAAGTAGTTGCAAATAACCAGGAAGTAACCGTATGGATACAAAAGGCCACGGGTACGATTGTAATACAAAGAATATTGATGGCCCTGTCGCTGATCCTGAACTGGGCTGCTGTTCCTTTCCAGAAAGAACCCTGGAAGCGGTATAATTTATTCAGCAGCCTGCCTGATTTTTCTTTGAAGCTGATGAGAATCTTAAGATCCGGCAAAAGCGGAAAATATAAAAGTAATAAGCTGATGAAAAAATAAGTGCAGATAACAATTACGTCCCAGATGATCGGCGATTGAAGCCGCCCATGTAATAACAGGTTCATGAAACGTTCGGGCCGGCCCATGTCAACTACTATTATGATCGATGCAAAAACAATTGATGAAACAGCGATGATCTCTGCGATTCTTGTAAGTGGAGTAGCCCAATGTACATTTGCAAGTCTTAGAATGGCAGTAATGAGCGATCCAACCAGGCTGATTGCCACAAAGAAAACAAAGTTGGAAATGTAAATGCCCCAGGATACATAATCTCTCATGTGGGTTACAACCAGGCCATATCTTAATTGCCGGTAATAAGCAAAGGCACCAATCATTGCAATGATCAGCAATACAGCCGTCCATATCATTCCCCGTTTTCCAAATTTCTGCGGAAGCAGGTCCTGGATAATCTGTTCACTTGTCAATGATCCGGAATGACCGACAGGTTTTTTTTTAATTAATGGGCTGATGATTGTAACCTGCTGTTGTGGTAATGGATTTAAATTTTCCAAGGTCTTTCTTTTTAATGTTTTATTTTGTCATCGGCACTTTCATTTTCCAGACCCGATTCAAAAGGAAAATTCCTGTTTACCGGAGGCAGGTAATATACCCTCGGTTTAGTGCCAAGGTCTTCCATGAGCCGGTATCCTGCTTTTTCTTTGATGAGTTCACTGAAGCGAAATGTTTCGACACCATTGGTTACTGAATCTTCATTCATATCACCAAAAGCGAAAACTCCATTGGGGCATGCAGATACACAATGCGGCAATTCTCCCATCCTTGCCATATCGGGACAGAAATCACATTTACTGACTGTACCTATTTTCTGCGGCATACTCGTCTCACAGGAGTAAGGCTTTGATGCAACTTCCTGCGTTAGAACTGGTTCTTCCCAATTGAATACCCGCGTTGAATACGGACATGCGGCCATACAAAAGCGGCAGCCTATGCAGCGGTCGCTGTCGATTAAAACAATTCCATCCTGCCTTTTAAAAGTTGCATCTACGGGGCATACTTTTACGCAGGGAGGTTCATCACAATGCATACAGGTAGTAGGTTCCCAGTAAGGAGCTGTTTTTTCTGCATCCTGCATTTCAAGAACCTTTATCCAGTTTTGACCGGGATTTAACTGGTGAGCGTGGTTGCATGCCGATTTGCAGGCTCCAACATTTTTACACCTGGAAAGGTCAATCACCATCACAAATTTTTTTCCTTCGATCCCTTTTCTTTCTTCACTATTGGATACCCGCGGCAGATCGGGGACGGGTTTTAAAAACGCTTTATCCATTTCAATGATCTCGCCATCAACGGAAAGCAGTTTAATTTTTTCGCCCGAAGGTTTTATATCATCCCCTGCATAATTTTCAAAAGGATTTTTGGTAGTACAGCCCGCCGCCGCCACGGCTGTAAGAATGCCTGCGGCGAGAAACTTCCTTCTTGAACTATTGTTATTTTCCATAATGCTACTTTAAAAATCAGTCGTTCAGCTTTATTTTTTGTTAACCCAGTTTTTCAACTCTTCATCAGTGATTTTATTTCTCTTTCCACGGTAAATCATTGCTGCATCTATTTCTACCAGCTTTCCATCCTGGGTAAGCATTTTTACAGTTGCTGTTTTTTTATTTTGTTTGGGAATAAAAAAACGGAAGACTGATAACATAGCAGCGGCGGTAATGCCAATGCCGATAAATTTTTTTCGGGATTGTTTTTGATGATCCTTATCCATTTTTTTTATTTAAGGCAATGAATTACTATTAAGAGAGATGGTCTGGCAACTCATTATTTTTTTAATGTTCTGATATAATTTACAATGCTCCAGATATCTTCAGCCTCCGGCAGTTTTTTCTTAAAGCCGGGCATATCATCCCTTCCTTCAGATACCTTATAAAAAATGGATCCATCGGTTTGCTGCTGGGTTGCAGCCAGGGTAAAATTACCCGGTTCGGTTTTTAACTGTGCGGCTTTGGTACCATCACCCAGCCCTGATTTACCATGGCAACTCTGGCAATGCTTAATCCATAGTTCCTTACCTTCTTTTACAGTGCCTGCATCCGATTTTACTGCATTGGGCATCTTTATAAATTTATCGGGAACAACCCATGGCTTTTTAGGTTGCATTGCTATGAATCCGGAACCGATCAATAAAATCATTATTGCCGACGTCATTAATTTTGCTTTCATGTTAATTTTCTTTTAGTATTAATTTAAAAAATTGCGGTAGTAGCTCTTTGTGTGAGGCAAAGTTTTTTCAGGTTAAAAATTCCATAGCCTGGTAATATTAAATCCTATTAAAAACTGGCCCTTGGTATAATCATTCTGGTTGAAGAAATTATTGCTTTGAGGCGTGATGTTATGATAATTTGAAAAAAATACCTGGAACGCATGCGAACTGGTAATCATCTCCAATCCAAAACTGATATTAGGATGAGGATTATCCATGGGGTGTTGCGTTATTGGTTGATCATAATTCACCATTAGGTTGGTTTTTTGGGTCATCTTATACCGGCCCATCAGGGCAACTGCGAAGTGATCATTTTTCATTTTTGGCTGAATTTTGCCATTGGCATCGGTATAACCATCGATGTTATTGTAATGGGAAAGACTTGGGGCAACCTGTACAGAGAATTTATCGGTCAGCTTCCTGGCAATCAGCAACTGGTTAAAATATGAAAGGCGGTCGCCGCTATTTACAAAATTTTCTTTCGGCCTGGTGTCGATCACAATATTGCCGAACCAACTTATGCTTACCGGCCAACCACCGGTTTTATCCTGTTTGATGATAGCATATTTTCCGTTCACATCCCACTGCAGCCTGTCTTTTGTAAAACCCATACCCAGTTGAAGTTTATTCTTTATTACGTAACTGAAACCGATACGTATATTGGATGGAGCATAAATCCCAAACAAGTCTTTATATCCATTTTTAACTACACCAAACCTATGTTGGATATCCATTTCAAAAGTGCCTTTTATGGGCACCATTACGGTTTGGTTATCCTGTATCCAATTGCTTTCAAAAGTATTTTTAATTGCTTTCCTTTTGGCTACGGGCCCGGGTTGCGTGCTGTCTGTTACCACATCCTGCGCCGTTAGCTGTATGCTAAAAAATGTAAGCAGCGATAAACCGGCAATACGCCGTAGAGCCGGTAGATATTTGTTATTTTTTTTCATTTACTTTTTATTAGTTGTTTTTTGCACCCTGTTTCACCCATGCCAGCACCAGTTGATTGATATTGGAAGGATTGTTGGCTGCTCCTACGGGCATGGTTGCGGCACGTTTTCCTGTAAGCCATAAGTAGAGCTCGCTACTCTCCGGTGTTCCAGGATTTACATAATTTCCAATGATCAGCGAGTTGTATACTTTGTCTATTGTAAGATCCGGTTTAATTCCCCCGCTGTTATGACATCCACTGATACTGCAGTTCTTTACAAAAACCGGAACCAGGTCATCAAGGAGGCTTACCGGCCTTGTAACTTCCTCGTTATCGGGAATGGTAAGCGTCGTGACTTTATAACAGCCGCTGATAAAAACCATTAAGCCCGTAATCAGTATCGCCGCGATAACCATTATTTTTTTTGACATGATTTTCTTTTTTATGAATTTAAAAGAACAGTTACGGCTTACTGTTGAAATCTTAATAATAAATTGGGTTTAATAGCGTGTTGATAATTACTGTTATTGAAAATGGCAAGACCAAAAGGCTGATCCTGCATCTGGCCATTGACGATGCCTTTTGTAAAATCGATATCCTGTTTTAAGGTGCTGTTCGTATTCAACAGGCGTTTCCATTCTACGATCCAGCCACTGCCTGTATAAGTTGCCTGTGCGCTAAAGTCAGCACGGCCCATTGTATACGGAGCTGTGATAAAGCTTGGGAAACATTTTGATCCAACACCTCCGTATACACCTGCCTGTTTTTGATAAGCCGGATCAATAGCGGGATCAATTGTACCGCCTGTGTACGTTAGTATCCCCGTACTGCTAACTCCTGTAATTTTTCTTGCATTGCCACCGGCCAGCGTATCGGAAGCTTTAATGAAAGGGAGATCTATTGCACCGGGAATAATCCATGCAGGTACATTTACACTTGCACCTGTACCATCAAGTTTAAGACTAACCCTGTTATTGAATGGCCCATTGCTCAGGCTGGGATTAGTATTTATATAAGAAGAAGAATAAGGTGATGGCGGAACTAAATCGTCTGCATGACGGCCATTACCAGCGCCGCCGACTGTATCTGTAACTGACGGCCCCCCCGCCCAATCCTGGTATTCGTCATCCATCTGGGCATTTGCCAGTTCCTTATCTAAGCGCAACCACCACATATCAATTTTTTCATTGGGTCCATTGGTATAATGATTAGCGCTTTTGTTGGGAACCATAACCCCCGCAAAATTTCTATAAGGAGTAAACAGATGGCAGCTTGCATAACAGGTTTGTGCCGTAAATTTTGCCGTAGAATTATCTATATTCCAAAGCATCGCCAGTTGGTCTGTTCCCTTCCCTTCTCTTGTAAGCACACCATTTACATCAAACTGCCTGCTGTTCGGTTCCTGTACCCAGCCGGTTTTACCCGCAACATTTAATGAAGGATCAAAGTACCAGGGCTGAACTGATTTGTTTTTAGTGGAATCAGGATATTCAGCCAAAAAATAAATGTATGTACCATCGTATACCGATCTTAACGTAACATTTACCGTTGTGCCCTGATAACCGGCAAATAAAGCGTTACCGGGATCGGGCACCTGTGGTACTGCCAGCAATTTTGCAGCACTGGCCCAAATCCCGTCTACAACACCATCCACCGTGGGGCCTGTTGCAACTTTTTGCGTAATCAGCATGCTTGTATTTGTGCCGGAGGCCGCTAAATTAATTACCTGGTCATTCTTTGTACAATTAGATATATACCCTACAGATAATACCAGTGTTGCTACGATCCATAGATAATTTTTTTGAAAAGATTTCATGTTTATTGATTTGATGAATTGAAAATTGGCAGAAAGAATAGTAAGAGAAGCTGATTGTGATATCAGCTAATCCTGATCTCTAATCATGTACAAGTTAGCTCGCTGCAAACTGATGAATGCTGATCTTACTCAACCTAAAGGATGATTAAAATCATGTTTCTTGTGATAAATTCCATAACCAGTTCTGTGTTTGCTCATACGAAGTGATTACTTTGATGATTATCAGGTTTTGCGTTCATCAAAAGTGCCAGCTGCATTTAAGATTTTTTTGAAACAGAAGTTGAAATAAAGTCCCTGATTGCCCGGAGAAGCATGACAGAGATATTATTGTTATAAAATATCCTTAAAGTAAAATTCAAATCATTAACCTGCAATCAACAATATAAATCATGTAGGCTCCTGATTTATATCATTGCAGTTCTGTCTATCGGGTTATAAATTCGTGTTTCAAAAAAATTACGATGAAAAGAATAATTGCACCTGTTGACTTTTCGGCGACTGCCGAAAACGCGGCGATCTTTGCAGGCAGTCTTGCTGCTTTTTATGGCGCAGATCTATGGCTGTATCATGCGTATGAAAAAATGACTGCTATTCCCGGCTATGCTTATCCGATTGTATCAGATGGCGAAATGCAGGCGGCGGCAGAAAATGAACTGAACGAAATAAAGCAAAGAGTACAATCTGCATTGCGCTGCAGCATCAATATAAATATTAAAGCGGACGACAGTGGATTAGCAGAAGGACTGACGGCATTATGCGGGACGCTCAAAGCAGACCTGGTGGTTATGGGCCTTACAGGCAAAAATGCTTTGGCAAGACTGGTTGCCGGAAGCAATACGCTGAAAATAATCAAGGAGCTTACTTATCCGGTGCTGGTGGTGCCGGCAAAAGCAGTGTTTGAACCTGTGAGGAAAATTGGTTTCGCCAGCGATTATCAGCAGGTCTTGGAAACTACGCCTGTACAATCGTTGAAAAAATTAGTAGCTGATTTTAACGCTGACCTATATGTATTGAATATCGTGTTTAATAACTCCGGGCTTTCTGTTGATAAATGGAATGAAAGCGAACAAATAAATGAACTACTGAAAGAACTAAAACCCACCTACCAAACCGTAATGTCAAACGATGTCACCAATGGTATCAATTGGTATGCGCAGAAGGAAAAGCTCGACTGGATGGTGCTGGTACCTAGAAAACATAAGCTGTTGGAAAAACTTTTTTTGAAAAGCCAAACCGAAGATCTGCTTTACCATACAAGGATGCCGATATTGTGCATGCATGAATAACCACAACCCGAAAAATAAAAAATGCGATTAATTGATAATCGCATTTTTTTTGATGTGTCATCACAGCTGCTAAAATTTTATGACCGATGAATGCTCTGAAATATGCTGTCTTTATATAGAACCTTATTCACCGGATTTAAAAATATCCCAGCGCACCTGGAAACAACATTTTGTTTTCAGGCTGCATATACTGATGCAAATTATTTCAAAAAATTTTCTGATTCATTCAGGTAAACCTGGAAGTCAAACGTAGATATACGATATCAAAAATCGTATACATACGTGAAAAGCAGCTTTAATGAAATTATTACTACAAAACATTGATCTGCTGTTCTACTTTCTGCGGATAAATTTATCCTGATCTTTGTCCTGTTAAAATGTTATCCAAAAAACCAATATCCAAAAGAAACAATCACAAGAAAAATCCAATCCAATTGAAAACGTTAATCACAGGAAAACAATTCAACATCCAATCCAATTGAAAGCCACAAAATCCAATGCCCAATTATCCAACATCCAATTCAAAGCCTTGTTTACCTCCAGTGAAACAATTTAATTAGAAATCAACTTATTTGCTAATTATTGTGAACGAACACCTGGCCTCCTGTTAGGAGGCCTTTTTTATCTCCAGCCCCTAAATACTAGATTAGGATTCGACATTCCTTGTTTCCTGTTCAATATTATTCGTGCCTGACAAAGCGCAAGCAGTTTTCTATTCCTCCAAAACAAAAATAAAATTTTCAATAATCAATGTTCAGTACTCAATGTTCAAAGTGAACAGCCCCTCAACTTTGAGAATTGATCCCGATAATTATCGGGAGAGCGTTGAATATTGATCATTTATTTTCAATCTGTAATTATAAAGGAAGCGAAAGAAACCAGTCTCTTATTCCGATTTTTCTTTTACAACAGTCAAGTCTTTCATATCAACTGTGATTGGTACAACGCCCACCTGTATAATGACTTTTTTTCCGCGCAGTTCTTTCACAATTCCCACCTGCCTGTTCTGTTTCATTTTCACTTTTGCACCGATGCTGATCTCCTCTCCTGTCTCTTCAAATTTTTCATGCAGTATACGCTGTTGTTTTTCCGCAACCTGTTTTTCTTTTTGTTTGAACAGTAATGCCTGGATCATTTTTACCACCTGGTCTTTATCTTCTGCCTTGCGCCATTCTATCACCATTGATTTTAAACGGCGTTCCATATCTTTTAAATAAGCAATTTTTTCTTCGCTGATTTTATTCTGGTGCTGCAGCCGTTCTACTTCCTGCCGGTGTTTTTCCTTATCCATCACCAGCTGCATTTCTTTTTTCAGACGTTCATTTTCTTTCAGCAATTTCTGCAGCTCTGATTTTTCCTGGTCAATTTTCTGAAGATCCTGTTCGGTTCTGTTCAATAATTTATCCAGTGTAAAATGATCTTCATCTACCAATGCTCTTGCTTTCTGAATTAATTTTTTATCCAGACCGATCCTTTCTGCAATGGAAAATGTATAAGAACTTCCGGGCTTACCCACCACCAGTTTGTACATCGGCAATAAATTTTTTTCATCAAACTGCATGGCGCCATTAATGATGCCCGGCACTTTATTGGCCATCACTTTTAAATTGAGATAATGCGTAGTTACAATTCCGAATGAATGTTTGTGTGCGAGTTCTTCCATGATCACTTCCGCAAATGCGCCACCGAGGTTAGGATCGCTGCCGCTGCCGAGTTCATCAATAAAGAAAAGCGTTTTACCATTCGCATTCTCAATAAAATATTTCATATTTTTCAGGTGAGAAGAATACGTGCTGAGTTCAAATTCGAGGCTCTGCGTATCACCGATATGGATCATCAGTTGTTTGAAGATGCCCATCTCACTGGTTGGCTGAACAGGAACCAGCAACCCCGCCTGTAGCATGATCTGCAGCAGACCAATCGTTTTTAATGTCACTGTTTTGCCTCCGGCATTCGGGCCGCTGATCACGAGTATCCGTTTGCTTTCGTTTAATGTAATGTTTAAAGGGATCGTTGGCTTATTATTTTTCTGATTGTACAATAACAGCAATGGATGATAAGCCTGCACCAGATGAACATGAGCTTTATCAACCAGTTGCGGAAAATTTCCACCGACTGCAATGGCGAGTTTTGCTTTGGCATGTACAAAATCATATTCGCCTGCAATTACGAGATAGCTTTGCAGTAATGGCGCATAGGCACTTAGCACGGCAGTTAGTTTGCGCAATATTTTATAAACTTCGTTCCTTTCGTCGTTTTCCAACGAGAATACTTCATTGTTGAGTAAGGTTGTTTCTTCCGGTTCAATGAAGGTGGTCCGTCGTGTATCACTTTCGCCATGCATAATTCCTTTGATCATCCGTTTCTGTTCTGCAAAAACTGCCAGCACACGACGCCCATTCAGAAAACTTTCTTCAATGTCTGCGAGATAACCCTGTTTGTTCAGCTTACTTACAATGCGATCAAATACTTTGCGTAGTTCATTACGCTTTCGGAAAAGGCTCACGCGGATATTCTGCAGTGCTTCACTTGCATTATCCTTTACTGTACCGTATTGATCCAGTACTTCATCAATGGAGTTGATAATATTTTTTTCAAAATAACTGTTCTCAATAATGTTTGAAAGTGCCGGAAATGCAATTCTGCGCTCATTATCCAGCCACCTGAAAATATTGCCTGTATTTTCAGCCAGTTTACGGAGCTGCAGAAATTCTTCGCCACTCAGCATGGCACCAGGAATAGAAAGCAGTTTTAATTCTCTGGATACATTCAGTACAAAATCATTGGGGAAATACAAATTGTTCTGGAGCATGAGTTTGTATTCATGACTCTGTCTCAGTTCCAGTTCAATAAAATCTTTGCGGGTATGAATGCGCAGGTTGACTGCCTTATGTTTTGCATAAGCAGTTTTGCAATATTCTTCCAGCAGTTCTTTTATTTTGGTAAATTCTAATTGCTGTAATGTAGATGACGGAAAAAATTTCATGTGCCCCTCGTTCTTTGTGGCAAAGATATGCCACGGAATAGATTTAGCCACGGATGACACTGAGGACACGGATAAATACAAATGCAGTTAGCCACGAATGCACGAATAAATACAATTTAGCCACGGATGACACGGATAATAAAAATACAATTAGCCACGAATAAAATCTATTAACACGAATTTTTTCTCTGAACAGCAACAATCGAAAATCAAACTCCCTTCTCTTTTGGAGAAGGGCTGGGGATGAGGTCTTGCCACGAATAAAATCTATTAACACGAATTTTTTCTCTGAACAGCAACAATCGAAAATCAAACTCCCTTCTCTTTTGGAGAAGGGCTGGGGATGAGGTCTTGCCACGAATAAAATCTATTAACACGAATTTTTTCCTGAACAGCAACAATCGAAAATCTAACTCCCTTCTCTTTCGGGAGAATGGTTGAGCATGACGCTACTTCTCCTCCTCCACCTGCAATTCTTCCCATGGCGTGGTACCATCTTTTTTGCGGGTGAAATTATAATCATCTGTTGCAAGGATAACGATCTCTGCAGTGGTATAAATAATGCAGCCTTCAGAAAGATGACCACCGATCGTTTTACCGGTACTATCGCTGATGCTGAGGTGCAGATGACTTCCGTTCATGGAAACTGTTCCTGTTAAACTTACAATTTCAAAATGGCCGCTGTCGACGGAATTATTGGGTTGGTTGGCAAAACGGATTGCGTATTTGGTAAGACTGCCGGCGCAGGTGCTGATCCATCCTGCTTTGATGGAATGACTGTTGACAAAATTCTGAATTTCCTGTTTCAGATCCTGGCCGGGTTTTAAACGGAATGGATATGCTGTAAGAGATGACATAGTCTTGTTATTTGTATGGTTGCAGGAAAACAGCAGCAATAAGCAGTAAGCCATCAGCTGCCCAATGCCACTGCGGATGAAGTGATTGCGACGCAACGATGCTGCTATGGAAACTGATGCCGGTATCATTAAACTTTATTTGATGTAAATGGTTATGCAATCTATAGAAAAAAACTTTTCGTAAATTGAATAAAAAAATCTGAATCAATTATGAGTACAGCTAACCACGAAATAGCAACATTTGGCACCGGCTGCTTCTGGTGTACGGACGCGATCTTTCAACAACTGGAAGGCGTTGAAAAAGTAACCAGT
>JBDUCW010000050.1:0-30866 GCA_040003235.1 Ferruginibacter sp.
TGGAAAAAAAGTGTTCTGGCTGGGTTTTAATAAACGGATAAATATCTGGCAGATACTACTTGGTTTTGCGATTATGTTTGTTGCGAACCTGCTGGCCAATCCATTGAAAGAAATTACAGAAATGGCGCTGAAACATTTTCCTTCTGTAAATGCCAATGCAGTGGCACTTGAAAAACAATACAACGACCAGGTAACGATCATCAGCAACCTGAACAACTGGGGTGAATATATTCTGTCATTGATCATCATCGGTTTTTTGCCGGCGATGTTTGAAGAAATGCTCTTCAGGGGTGCGTTGCAGAATTTACTGAACCGTTGGTGGAAGCAGGCAATACTTTCCATTATAGTTTCTTCATTATTGTTCAGCCTGGTACACATGTCTTACTTTCTTTTTTTCAGCAGGGCCATTCTCGGTTTTGCATTGGGATGGATGTTCTGGCGCAGCAAAAATATCTGGGTGAATATCATTGCACATTTTATAAATAATGGTTTGGTGCTGACAGTTTTATTTTATGAATCCGGCAAAGGAGCCAAACCTGATATTGACAAGATGGATCCTGCAATGCCGCTCTGGTCGGCCTTTGTATCACTGGCGATATTGATTGCATTATGCTGGTTGTTTGAAAAGGTATCTGTAAAAAACAGGATCGCTGTTGAACTGAAAGAATCGGTGCTCATCAAAACACATGATGATCTGTATGATTTCCCCGAACAAAAAAACATGGTATAAATTATGGCGATGAATCTGCAGACATTGAGAACACGTTCGCTTACCGCTGCTGTGTTCGTGATCGTAATGCTGGGTGGATTATTCTGGAATCAATGGAGTTTTATTGCATTGTTTACAATTATTCATTTTGGCGCCTGGTATGAATTTGTGAAATTGATGAAGAAAATATTTCCATCAAAATATATTTATTATCTGCCATTGGGATTATTTTATATTACGATGCCGGTATTAATGATGTTGCAAATGGGGGGTAGGGCTACGATTGTACATGGAACGTTTGTTGGTGAATACGGAAGCGGCTTTAAAACAGAATTTAGTTTTGGATATTCATACATTATTCCCTGCACAATTATTTTTTCTATCTGGATAAATGATACCATGGCTTATATCGTTGGATCACTGATCGGCAAAACACCCTTCTCAAAAATTTCGCCTAAAAAAACATGGGAAGGAACAGCAGGCGGAGCCATACTTTGCGTGATCGTTATTTCACTGATCGCTTATTTCAGTAAATTAATTTCTGTAAAAGATGCTGTTTGCATTTCAGCAATCTGCGCCATCTTCGGAACTGCAGGCGATCTCCTGGAAAGTAAAATAAAACGGATGGCCAATGTAAAGGACAGTGGCAGTTTTATGCCCGGTCATGGCGGATTTTTAGACCGCTTCGATTCGCTGCTCATCGCAGTGCCGTTTGTGTGGTTGTACCTTTATGTGAGTGGCTTTTAATATTTGCAGATAAAGTTGAGAAATAAAAAATAAGGAACACAAAATAAGAAATAAGCAAGTTGCGAAGTATGATACTGTATAACTTCCTTATTCCTTATTCCTTATTCCTTATTCCTTATTAATTATTTCTTATTGCTTATTCTGCATTCCGGTCACCATCTTTATATACAATTCTTCATATTTAGGCACAATACTGCTTATGTCAAATTTCCTGGCTTGTGCAAGGGCATTGGCGCGGAACTGTTTTAATGTTGTTTCGTCTTTTAAAATGCTCACTGCATTTTTACACATGTCCATGATGTCGCCCACATTGCTCATATAACCACAATAACCATTGATATTGATCTCGGGCAAACCACCGGCATTGGTAGAAATAACAGGTACTTCTGCAGCCATTGCTTCCAGTGCAGCCAGACCGAAGCTTTCATATTCACTCGTCAGTAAAAAAAGATCGGCGATCGGAAGAATGTCTTCCATCTGTTCCTGTTTGCCCAGGAATTTAATATTGTCCATTGCAGTGCAATCGCGGCAGATGCTTTCTGCATAAGGCCTTTCAGGTCCGTCTCCCAATAATAATAATTTAGAAGGGATCTGTTGATTGAGCAGTAAAAAAGTATTCACTACATCATCCACTCTTTTTACCTTACGGAAATTGGAAGCATGTACAATAATTTTTTCTCCATTGGGTGCGATCAGTTTTTTAAAAGCATCCACCGGTTTTTTATGAAACCTGTTCACATCCACAAAATTGTGGATCACTTCTATTTCTTTTTTGATCGTGAAATTTTTGTAAGTCTCTTCTTTTAGATTCTGTGACACAGCCGTAAGAATATCACTTTCTTCCATGCTGAATGTAACAACAGGCGAATAGGTTTTATCTCTTCCTACTAATGTGATATCAGTGCCATGAAGTGTGGTCATAACCGGAACATGCTTTCCATGTTTTGCCAGGATCTGTTTGGCCATATAAGCAGCAGAGGCGTGCGGAATGGCATAATGCACATGCAGCAGTTCTACATTATTATTCAGTACCACATCTACCATAGTACTTGCCAGCGCGGTTTCGTAAGGCGGATAATCGAACAATGGATACGTCGGCACTCTTACTTCATGATAAAAAATATTGGCATGAAAGGAACTGAGTCTTACCGGTTGCTGGTAAGTGATGAAATGAATATTGTGACCTTTATCTGCAAGTGCTTTTCCTAATTCTGTTGCCAGCACTCCGCTTCCGCCAAAGGTTGGATAACAAACAATGCCTATGTTCATGAGAAGATTATTGATCGTTGAGGGTGCAATTTAAGCAATGTTGAATTGTTGTATGGCTAAATTGCTGAACGGTTACAAGGTAAACGATATGCCGGTTTCAAACTGTTCAACAATAAAACAATTCAACCATTTAAATCCGTCAACGTTTTAAACGATTTATTTGGGTATTTTTGTTCTCCTCAACTGTTTATTATGAAAAAAATTCTTCTTCCTTTATTTCTTCTGTTGGTTGTTGCTGTCAATGCACAGACCTCTGACTCCGTTGCTGTAAAAAAAATTGTTGATGAAGTAATGACCAATGGAAAAGCTTATGAAAATTTACGGGTGCTGTGCAAGCAGATCGGCGCAAGATTAAGTGGTTCGCCCCAGGCGCAGAAAGCAGTAGACGCCACGCAGAAAATGTTGAAGGCCGCCGGCGCAGATACCGTATACCTGCAACCCTGCATGGTACCGCATTGGATCCGTGGTGAAAAAGAACAGGGGAAAATAATGCTGGATAAAAATCAAAGTTTTGATCTGCATCTTTGTGCTCTCGGTAACAGTGAAGGCACCGGTGCAAAAGGAATTACTGCCGAAGTGGTGGAAGTGAACAGTTTTGATGAACTTGAAAAATTAGGTGTGGCAGGAATAAAAGGGAAAATTGTATTTTATAATTTTCCTATGAACCCTACTTACATCACTACCTTCAGAGCTTATGGCGAAAGTGGTGTGAGCAGAACAAGAGGTCCGTCACGTGCTGCAAAACTCGGGGCAATAGGCGTAATGGTGCGTTCGCTTGCCAGCAACCCGGATGATCATCCGCATACGGGCGTAACAGTTTACAATGATTCATTTCCAAAAATACCTGCAGTGGCTATCAGCACCAACGATGCTGAAAGACTGAGTATTGAACTTACAACACACGAACATGTAAAAGCATTCTTCCGCACAACGAGCAAAATGTTGCCGGATGTTCCTTCTTTTAATGTGGTGGGGGAAATAAGAGGATCTGAAAAACCCGAAGAGATCATTACTGTTGGCGGGCATCTTGATAGCTGGGACCTTGCGGAAGGCGCCAATGATGATGGCAGTGGCGCAGTGCAGAGTATTGAAATTATCCGTGCATTGAAAGCGAGCGGTCATTCACCCAAACGTACAGTCCGTGCCGTTATGTTTATGAATGAAGAAAATGGCGGACGTGGCGGAGAAAAATATGCAGAGCTCGCCAAAGCAAAAAATGAAAAACACATATTCGCATTGGAAAGTGATGCCGGTGGATTTACACCAAGAGGTTTTGGTATGCAGATGACTGATGCGCAATTTGATAAGATGATGAAATGGAAAGCGCTGTTTTATCCATACGGTGTTTATGATTTCAGCAGAGGCGGTGGTGGATCTGATATCGGTCCATTAAAAGACCTGGGTGCTGCGCTGGTGGGATTAAGTCCGGACAGTCAGCGTTACTTTGATATTCATCATGCATCAACTGATGTGTTTGAAAATGTGAGCCGGCGTGAACTGCATCTGGGTGCGGCAAATATGGCTGCCTTGGTTTGGCTGGTGAGTGAATACGGGATCAATTAAGAATTTAAAATTAAGAGTTAAGAATTGACTGACAGCTAATATCTGTCAACAGTCATCTGTCAACTAATTAAAACGCAATATGGAAGAAACCACTTCAATAAAACAACCGCCGCTTCAACCTAAGAAAGCAGGTGCCTTTAAAAAATTTCTGCGTTGGTTTATCGTAATTACTTTGTTGGTCCTCGCACTTTTTTTGTGGTGGAAATATTATAAAGTTTTTGGCGAAGGTGTAAAATCAGGAACGTTGAATTATGTTGTCAAAAAGGGAGACATTTTTAAAACGTACGAAGGAAAACTGATCCAGGAAGGAATCAGTTCAAAAACAGTCGGTTCAATCGAATCTAATTATTTTAATTTTTCAATCGTAGATGACAGCATTGCGAATATATTGATGAATAACAGCGGAAGTAAATTTGAACTTCACTACAAAGAATACCGCGGCAGCCTGCCCTGGAGAGGATATACCAACTTCATTGTAGACAGGATCATCAGTATGAAACCAGGTCAGTAGCCACGGATGACACGGAGCCTCACGGAAAATACATTGTTTGCCACGAATGCACGAATATCCAACTAATAATTTGCATGCACCCGTACCTAATGTCTTTTGTATCCTGTCAACCGCCATCTGACAACTGTCAACTTCCTTGTATTCATTCGTGTTTATAGATTTTATTCGTGGCAACCTGTATTTGTATTATCAGTGTATTTCCGTGTCATCCATGGCAATACAATAAAAAAATAGCGGGGCGCTTATGAATGTCAGGCTGTTGTTTTTTCCATTGCTCAATCGTTTTGGTGCTGATATTTTCAGTGGCAGCAGTGATATCTACAGCAATGCAAAATTGTGTATTGGCATTACAGGTTTTCAGTATGGTTTCGATCAGCTGATTATTGCGGTAGGGCGTTTCGATAAAAATTTTTGTACTGTTGTTCTTTGCGGAAGACAATTCTAAATTTTTGATTGCTTTTATTTTTTCACCATTATCAATGGGAAGATATCCCACAAATTCAAACTGCTGGCCGTTCATGCCACTTGCCATTAAAGCAAGTAAAATTGAACTTGGTCCAACGAGTGGTTTTATTTTTACATTTAATTGCTGCGCAATATTTATAAGCACCTGTCCCGGATCGGCAATGCCCGGACAACCCGCTTCGCTGATGATGGCGATATTTTTTCCTTCTTTTATTTTCTGTTTAAAATGATTGATCTGTTCGTCTTCCGTTTTATGTATCGTAAACCATTCGCAGGAATCAATATCCATTTCTTTCCAGATACTTTTAAAAAAGCGGCGGGCCGTTCTTTCATTCTCTGCAAAAATAACCTGGCAATCTTTTACTGCATCCACAATATATGCGGGAATTGTTTGGGTTGCATCTTCAGCCAGCACACAGGGAATAAGATAGATCACAGAAGCCATATCTTTCAGATTTTTTTTCACTTTTTAATTTTGACTTCCCATGAACAATGAACCATCAACTATGAACTTCTCTTGTCATCATACAAACTGATGGTGGCTGCAATAACCGCATAACAGGGTGCAAATATCCAACCGATGAAAATAAAGCCATGCAGGAGATAGAAGACAATACCATTGCCGATGGCAAGTCCTTTATGCCTGCCGATGAAAGCAATGCTTTGCGAAGTGGATAATTTTTTTCTTTCGCAACTGTAATCCAGCATACTGAAACCAAAATAATAACATTCAACCAGCAATGCCAGAACCGGCGTTGCCCAGCCGATCAATGGGATAAACGAAAGTATCAGAATGGAAATGGTATATACCGTTTGCCAAAGTGTATTGCGCAACGCAAGTTTTACACCACGCAATACATCTTTAATAAATTGTTTGAAATTAAAAGGGAACTCACGGCCTTCCATAATGGCTTCTGTTTTTTCACTCAGGTAAGCAAACAATGGCGAGCCGATAATAAGAAATAAATATTTGAATAAAGAAAAGTAGAAGAAGATAAAAATAACATGCAGGATCAGCCTTCCGAAAACCACCAGGAAACTGAGCCAGCTCTGTTGTAGTTTCTGAACCCATGCATTGATACCGGTAACAGAAAATAAATATTCAATTACATGGCTGCTGCTCTTTATAAAAAAATATCCACCGATGCCAAACATCAGTGCATACAACAAACCCGGTATGAAGATCCATTTCCATAACCGGTGCTGTACAATAAAGCGGTGGGCTTTAAAATAAGCCTGTATGGCTATAACAATGTCTTTCAGCATGCCTGTTTACAGGTGTTTCATAAATGATGATAATGAATTATTTTTAAGCACTAAATGTACAACAAGTTGAAGAAGTTACCGATTGAATTTTACGACCGGACCGATGTGGTACTCATTGCAAAAGAATTGCTGGGCAAAATACTTGTTACAAAATTTGACGGCATCATTACATCAGGGCGCATTGTTGAAACAGAAGCTTATGTTGCGTTGGTTGATATGGCATCACATTCACGCAACGGCATACGCACACAAAGAAACGAACACATGTATGAAGCCGCGGGCATTTCGTATGTTTATATCTGTTATGGAATGCATCATCTTTTTAATGTGGTGACAAACAAAAAAAATATTCCGGATGCAGTTTTGATAAGAGCCCTGGAACCATTGACGGGAATTGAAGATATGTTATTGCGTACGGGTAAAAAGAAACCGGATCATACATTAACCAAAGGGCCCGGTAATGCCGGTAAAGCCATGGGGATTGATAAAAATCATTCAGGACTTAACCTGCTCGGTAAAAATATTTATATCGCTGATGATGGTTTCAGGTACAATGAAAATGAAATAGGAGCAAGTGCAAGGATCGGTGTTGAAGGCGCCGGAATGCCCTCTGCAGGATTACCATACCGCTTTTATGTAAAGGGAAATAAGTTTGTGAGCGGAAGACCGAATAAGTAGCCTCCCCCTCAATCCCCTCTCTCCCGATATGCATCGGGAAGAGGGAAGTTTGTTCGTGCAAATATCCTGAATTGATTATAGAGAAGTTCATCAGACATTGATGTACTTAACTGAAAAAATTTTCAACTATCCATTTTTAATACTTACCGCCTCCCAGTCCGAACGGCCAGGCCGGCCGGGAATTATTCTGCATTTTATTTAATGGAAAAAATGTCTAAGCCAAAA
Source organism: Ferruginibacter sp. (assembly GCA_040003235.1). Classification (GTDB taxonomy): domain Bacteria; phylum Bacteroidota; class Bacteroidia; order Chitinophagales; family Chitinophagaceae; genus Ferruginibacter. The sequence continues at coordinate 7,434 of JBDUCW010000050.1, forward strand.
TAGAAAGCAATAAAAAATTCCGGCAATTGAATTTGCCGGAATTACTATTTATAAGTTTAAAACTATTTTGTATTCAACTTAAAACGTACAACGTATAACGTATAACTTTCTTAAAACTTAGGACAGGGAATTCCTTTACTGTCGGGTGGACGTTTTACATAAATGATAGAAAATTCAGAACCGCCGCGGCTGGCAGTTGCAGCTTTTAAATTACTTACATTCAGATCATAACTGGCACCGATACGGAAGCCGGCAAACTCCAGCCCGATATAAGGAATAACGGCATCATTGAAACGAACCCATGAACCGATATATACACTTGTAGGATTATCAACATCGCCATTTACATTTGCGGCCAATGCAGCACCCACCACAGTTTCGCTGGCTTTGTTCTGCAGTTGCTCAATTGCAAATGCGTGTACTGTTAGCTGATCACTTACAGGAAATGATCCGCCGCCATGTACTGTAACCCTTCCGGTGAGATACCAGTTCTTATCTTTAAATCCAACCTTTGGCCGGTTGATATGATACATACTTGCACCGAGGTAAAAATTATTCTGTCCGTTGGTAGAACCCGAATATAAAACACCCGCATTTACATCAACATAATTCTGGTTGGCGCCATTGGTAATAATATCGGAAGTAGTTCCTGTAAATCCATTCTGCGTAAGCATGTCTTCGAAAGTAAGCTTGGTAATATCCAGCACAAGACTACTGTAAGTTGCCTGGAAACCTGCACCGATCGTATTATACCCGTTTTCATCCAGTGCTTTGTGATAGCTCATGGAAAGAGAACCGTAATTCAGTTTTAAAATATCGTTGGCACTGGCATCGCTGAGGCCGGAGATACCGATACCCCAGGTATCATTTTCAGGAATGCGTTTTTTCATGATACCAAAATCTACAGAACCACTTGAAGTAACATAGGCTTTGGGAATGCTCGGCCATTGATCACGGTGATTGAATGCAACCCTCCATAAACCATCGAACTTGCCGGTGAACGCCGGGTTTAATGTAAGTGGTGATGCAAAAAACTGCGAAAAGTGTGGATCCTGCGCCTGGATACAGAGTGTTAGCAGAAGGGCAATTGGTAGTACAACTAATTTTTTCATTGTTCACTGATTCTTGAGATTTAAAGATAAGGATTTGCTGTGAAAAGCTGCATCCCGGGGAAAAACGTTTAAGGTTTAAGATGTTTAAATCGTTTAAAGTTTTTTATAATTTGAAATGTGAGCTATTCATCCAATGCTTCATTTTAATGCTGTTTAAGAACCTTAAACGTCTTAAAGATTAAACGTCTTAAACCTTAAACAAAAACACGCCGTAACGATTTTAAACCTCTGACTGTTATCCCTGCAACTTTACTCCATACGCCAGGTCACCTGCATCGCCCAGGCCCGGAACGATATAGCCTTTTGCTGTAATTTCATCATCAATATCACCGCACCAGATGGTGGCCTGCGGCTCGGCCCGTTTTACATATTCAATACCGATGGAACATGCAATGGCACAAACGATATGGAGTTCTTTAAACACACCTTCCTCCCGCAAAAACTGAATGGTCTTTACAAGTGATGAACCCGTAGCCAGCATCGGATCACTTACGATCACCACGCGGTTATCAACTTCAGGGCTCGCCATATATTCCAGCGCAATGGTGAAAGTACCGTCGGGACTGTGTTTGCGGTATGCACTGATAAAAGCATTGTCGGCTTTATCAAAATAATTCAACAGGCCGTTGTGCATGGGTAATCCTGCACGGAGAATGGTAGCAATAACAGGTTGCTGTTTCAGCATTTTGCAGGTGGCCATTCCCATGGGCGTAGTAATTTCTTTTTCTTCCCATTCCAGCCGTTTGCTGATCTCATAACCGGCTACTTCTGCAATCCTTTCCAGGTTGCGGCGGAATTTCAACCGGTCATTCTGCGTATCTACATTCCTGAGATCCGCCACCCAGTTGCTGATGAGGCTGTGCTGCTCGCTTAAATTAATGACCATACCGGTTGAGTTGATTTTTGGCAAAACTACTTTAAAAGTTGATTTGATGATTTGATAATTTGATGATTCTTTCCCCGTCTCCTAAAGGGGAGTATGTTTTGGGGTAATTGAAGTTCTTCGAATTGAAAAAATTATCAACTATCAATTAATATGGCTTAGAAGATCCAGCTTCGGTTCAGGTACGTGGGAAGGCACATCGCGTTTATATTTCCATCATATTCATAGCCGGGCATGATAGTAATCCGGACAGGATGAGCCTTCCCACTGAACATGAATGGATGGAAGAACCTGGTAAGCCAAAAACTGATTTGGTAATTTGGCCCCCATCCGCTGAAGGGGAGTATGTTTTGAGGCAATTAAGCGGTTTTCAATTTAAAAAACTTATCAATTATCAACTATCAATTATCCATTATATAAGCGTTGATTTTGAATTTTAAGCTATATTGCCGTATATTGTAACTCGAAGCAAGGGCTTCAACCCATTATTTCTAACTATTAAATCAAAACACATGTCTAAAATGTTAACAGCTTATTGCATGAAGACAAAGGAAAAGAACGTTCCGATGCAGGATGCAGTAATCACGAAAACTGCCCGTGGCGGTTATATGGCGCAGGGTCATGATGGAAAGGGCAACAAGATGACAACCATGCTTTCAGAAGCAACGGCTAACGAAGCTATTAAAAACGCTGTTGCCAAAAAAGGCTGGTAAGCTTACCGGTCTTTCAAAAAAACGAACAACAAAAAAGATTGCGGCTGTCTACCCTACAAGGGTGGCCAGCCTTTTTTATTATCTGATTTACAGCTATCTTTAGTATCCTTTAAGCTGCAATTTTAAGGAACAAAGTATCAAGAAACCATTCCACGTCAATTCAAAATTGCATGAAACCAGTTCTGCTAAGCTTATCATTCCTGTTTATTTTTTTTGCAAAGGCGCAATACACTATTAACGGCGATGCGGTTCAGGAAAATTGTCATTGCTACCAGTTGACACCTAACCTGGGGACCAAACATGGTTCAGTCTGGAACAATACAAAGATCAATCTTACCCAATCCTTTACTTTTAATTTTGATGTACAATTAAGTCAGACTCTTAATGATGGCGGGGCTGATGGCATTGCCTTCGTGCTTCAACCCATCAGCACCAGTGTAGGTGGAACGGGTAGTGGACTTGGCTTTCAGGGAATTCCTACTTCTTTAGGAGTTACGCTGGACACTTATCAGAATGGAACACCTGTCTGCACTCCTCATGCATATGCTCCCGGCGTAGATTATGATCCGCCGGAAGACCATATTGCCATTCAACTGAACGGCGATCTTGATCATTGCAGTGCTGCCGGAAATAATGTAGCAGGCCCCGTAAATATATCCGCCTCAAACCCAAATGTGGAAGACGGGCTTACCCATTCATTAAAAATAGAATGGATTGCTCCAACCAAAACACTGAACGTTTATTTTGATGGTGTATTCAGAGTTTCCAAAACACAGGACTTTGTAGCAACTACTTTTGGCGGAAATCCTCTGGTTTATTGGGGCTTTACAGGTTCAACCGGCGGCCTTTCCAATTATCAAAGATTCTGTACTTCGTTATCGCCATCTTTCAGTTTTGCATCAACACAAAAAAAGTGCGTCAACGAGCCGATCCAATTTATTAACGGCACAACTTCCTTTGCACCGGTTGCAGGTTTCTCATGGGATTTTGGCGACGGTAGTCTGCCTAACACTACAGACATAAACCCTGTTCATACATATGCTTCTGGTGGTAGCAAGACGGTCATTCAAACGGTAACCGGAGCAGACGGTTGTATAGAAACAAACACACAAAATTTATTTATCGGCACAAAACCCATTGCGGCGATCAGCGCATCAGGAGGTTGCATTAACAGCACTATTAATTTCACCGATGTATCAACGGTAACCTTCGGTACAATCAATAACTGGTATTGGGATCTCGGTGATAATACCAGTTCTGGTTTACAGAATCCAACTGATCTTTATTCCATTCCAGGTCCGAAAACGATCCGGCTTGCAGTAAAAAGTTTAGAAGGTTGCGAATCTGATACGGTTTCTAAAATTATTAATATAGATCCGGAACCAGCTGCTGATTTTTCTTTTGTAAATAACAGTTGCGAAGGAACCAATGTACAATTCAATGATCTGTCAACAGTATCTCCCGGTACCATTACCAGTTGGGACTGGAATTTTGGAAGCGGCCCGAATTCCAATCAGCAAAATCCAACGCATGTTTTTCCTGCAGGAACTTATACAGTTACTTTGACATCGGGCACTACCGGCGGCTGCAGTAAAACGATCTCCAAAAATATTACCATCAATCCCAAACCAACAGCCTATTTTAAATATAATTCATTGTGTCAGTCCGCACCCGTTACATTAACGGATTCATCCTATACGGTTGGAGGTGGGGCCATCACGCAGTGGTGGTGGGATTTGGGTAATACGCAGACATCCACACAACAGAATCCAACAGCAACTTATAATACGGCTGGTCCAGTAACCGTTAAACTGGTGGTGCGCAATGCTGCAGGATGTATTTCGGATACATTGGTTCAAACCATTAATATCAATGCTAAACCGGTAGCTTCATTTACAACTTCAGATACCTGTGTCAACAATCCTGTACAATTTACCAGTACATCAACCGCCGCCGGAAGTACTATCAGTCAGTGGTATTGGGATCTTGATAATGGTAACGGACCTTTTTTTGGTACTGGCACTCCTTCTGCAACGTATTCAACTTACGGCATCAGAAATATAAAGCTGACTGTAAAAAGTCAGGAAGCTTGCTGGTCAGACACATTGATAAAACCGATAAATATAAGGGCAAGACCAATCAGCAATTTTACCTACACCGATTCAGTCTGCCTTGGTTCAGCAACTTTTTTTACTGATCAAAGTACATTGGTAGACGGCCCGATTGCAATCTGGGCCTGGACATTTGATGATTCAGCTTTTGCTTCGCATTTCCAAAACCCGGTGCATATTTTTTTAACTCCCGGACTTCATACGGTATTGGAATTGGCGAGTGCTACCGGTGGCGGAAATTGTTTAGGTACTATTGCTGTAAAAAATGTTTTCATCGTTAATAAACCAACAGCTTATTTTAAAACAGGCGCTACCTGTCAGAGTACAGCTGTTACCTTACAGGATTCTTCTTATACAACAGACGGAATAACGATCAGCAGTTACTGGTGGGATTTAGGAAACAACCAGTTCTCTACACAGCAGAACCCTGTTGTTACGTATAATACTTCAGGACCGGTTACCATAAAACATGTGGTGCGCAATTCACATGGCTGCATTTCTGATACATTCAGGTTAACCATCAATATACAGGATAAACCGATTGCCCAGTTCGGCTACAGCCTGCCGTTATGCAGCAATATACCGGTACAGTTTCATGATTCATCCAAAGTAAATACGGGAGCAATCAATCAATGGAACTGGATAAACAATGGAACTTTTTTCAGCAGCAACCAAAACCCTGTTACGCTTTTGCCTGCCGGATCTCCAACAATCGGATTGATAGTTTCTGCAGCCGGATGTAAAGCTGATACTGTTTATAAAACGATCCTGATCAATCCCAAACCTGCAGTCAGCTTTAATTTTAAAGACACCTGTAAAAATATCAACGTAAATTTTTCAGCCAATAGTCCTGCAACGATCGCACAATGGCAATGGACCTTCGGTGACGGCGCAATTGCTTCCGCACAAAATCCAACGCATGCCTATTTAACAGGAGGAAGTTATGCGGTGAGTATGTTTGCTTTGTCAACTAACGGATGTTATTCCGATACGTTGAAAAATAATATCAATATTTACGGAACAGATGCCAATGCCGGGCCGGACATTATTGCAGCTTCAGGTCAACCGGTTCAATTGAATGCCAGCGGTGGTATCACTTATGAATGGACGCCCGCTTTTGGATTGAGCAATGCCTTTATCAGTAACCCGATCGCAACGTTAACTTCGGACCAGACTTACAGCTTAAAAGCACTGACGCCGCAGGGTTGCGAAAGTTACGATCAGCTGACGGTGAAAATTTATAAAGGCCCTGAGATCTATGTGCCGTCCGCCTTTACGCCGAATGGAGATGGCAACAACGATATCCTGCGTGCATTGCCGGTAGGCATCAGCAAGTTTGAAAATTTTATTATATTCAACAGGTACGGACAGAAAATATTTTCCACCGATGATTACAGCAAGGGCTGGGATGGCGCATTCAAAACCGCAGCACAAAATTCTGGCGTATATGTCTGGACTGCAAGCGCCATTGATTTCCGTGGAAACAAAATGTTCAGGAAGGGAACGGTACTTTTAATACGTTAAGAACGCGGATTAAAAATATAGCATTGAATCGATTAAATATTTTGACTTAGTTGTTTACTGCATTAATTGATGTAATGAATGAAGGCTCATCATCAACGGAAGTTCTATCATAATCTTTTTTGCCGGGAAGGCGGTAAGACGGTAAGAGGATAACGATAATTGAAGGTATTTATCGCGTTGAAAAAATTATCAATTATCAATTATCCATTATCAATTGATCAGAGACTGACGAATCAAAAATCCCTACATATTAGCTTTATCCTTCGGTGCATCCTTCGCATTGTGCTGCACATAAGCCAGCACCTGAACCTTCTGCATTGAATCCAGTTTTGCTTTTGGCGCCATCCAGTTTACAATGCCTCTCCAGCGGTCCTGCGTATAATCAGCAGGTTCTTTTAGTTCGTGACATTTTGCGCAATTGCCTTCATATACTTTTTGTCCTGAAGCGAGCAGCGCCATGTTCAACCTGCCTGTTTCAACAACAGGTGCTGTAGGAGTAATGGTAGTCACAGTTTCTTTTGGGGTTTCTTTAGTGGTACTGGTCATGGGCATTCCTTTTTTATGACATGCAGTCAAACAAACGGCGCCAAGAAAAATCACAGAGAGTCTTTTCATTTTTTTATTTTAAAGAACGATAAATATAAGACAGTTTTTTTTGCTGCTGTATCGTTTTTTAAATTAATGTTTATGAAATAAAATATTGAAACCAATACCAATCTGCCCGAGACTGTTACCTGCCAGTCCTCCATTGACATTAAATAAATTGCCTGTTGTTGTTGTGGTAACAGACCCAACCGTTGCCTTCGCCTGCGAATAGCCATAGCTTGCATTCAGCAAATGCAGTATAGACAGGTTTACCAGTACCCTTTTATTTACCTGGTAAGCAAGTCCTGCATTCAGATCTGCCGCAACGCTGTAGCCAGTCACTTTTTGCATGGTTATACCCGGATTCTTAATCATATCATAAGTAAATGTAAGTGCACCGGCTCCTGTAATATAAAAATCCTTTGCGAGTTCAAAATACCTGGTCCTCGAAACGCCGACGCTGAAATAATTTTGTGTGCCGCTGTTTACTGAATTGTTATAACTGTAACCCAATAAAAACGAAGTAATCCTGTTTGTTTTGGTAGCACAACCGATCGAAACTGTGGTGCCAAATCCTGTGCTTTTGTCAGCATTTGAAGGAACGTCAGAATTGTAATTGCTCAGGTAAAAAGATCCACCAAGTAAATGTGTGCCTTTCTCAATCTGGGCATTCGCAGAAAAAACAGTTATAAATAAAATCGCAGCGAGTAAGTAAATTTTCGTTTTCATATCAGTTAGTTTTAATTTTTAAAAAGCAAATATGGAAAAGAAAAAAGCACATTGCTGTTTTTGCAATGTGCTTTAACTTTTATTTACAGCAGTAATAATTTTTTGTAAAATCAGTTTATCGAAGCAGCGCCGAAGTAATGATGCAATACTTCAGGCAAATTGATTCCATCTGCTGTTTGATTATTTTCCAATAAACACGCAACAATTCTGGGTAACGCCAATGATGAGCCGTTTAGTGAGTGCAGCAATTGTGTTTTGCCATCTGCATTTTTATAGCGGATTTTCATGCGGTTGGTCTGGTAAGTTTCAAAATTAGAAACAGAACTTACTTCCAGCCAGCGTTGTTGTGCAGCGCTGTACACTTCAAAATCAAAAGTGAGTGCAGACGTAAAACTCATATCGCCACCACATAGCCGAAGAATGCGATACGGTAATTCTAAAGCCTGCAGTAATTTTTCAATATGGTTCACCATTTCAGTGTGTGCTTCATAACTGATGGCGGGATCTACGAGCTGAACAATTTCTACTTTATCAAACTGGTGAACCCGGTTCAATCCACGCACATCTTTACCAAAGCTGCCGGCCTCTCTTCTGAAACATGGCGTATAAGCTGTCATTTTTATAGGCAGTTCATTTTCCTTTACAATTTCATCTCGGTAAATATTGGTCACCGGTACTTCAGATGTTGGTATCAGAAAAAAATTATCTTCGGTTGCGTGATACATCTGTCCCTCTTTATCGGGCAGCTGTCCGGTGCCGTAAGCACTGGCTTCATTTACCATTAACGGCGGAAGGTATTCGGTATAACCTGCAGCAATATTATAATCAAGAAAATACTGAATCAATGCCCGCTGAAGTTTTGCACCCCTTCCTTTGTACAAAGGAAACCCGCTGCCGGTAATCTTTGCGCCGGTTTCAAAATCAACAAGGTCGTATTGTTTGATCAGGTCCCAATGCGGAACCGCGCCTTCATACAAAACAGGTTTATTGCCGCCTTCACGAACCACTTCATTTTCTTCAGGTGTTTTTCCTTTGGGAACAGAACTATGCGGCAGATTGGGCAACAGGATGAGTTGATCATGCAATGATTTTTCTGCATCGGCCAGTTGCTGATTCAATTGCTGAATGGCCGCTTTTTTTTCCGACACTTCATTTTTCTTTTTTTCGGCGCCATCTTTATCAGCTTTGCCCATCAGTATTCCAATCTCTTTGCTGCTGCTGTTTAAGGATGATTGAATGGATTCAGTTTCGGTTTTAAGTTTACGCAGTCTTTCATCTGCTGCGATCAACTGATCAACAACAGCTATGTCTGCAAAATTTTTTACACGTAATCTTTCTTTTACCAGCTCCGCGTTCTGACGGATAAAACCAATCTGTAACATGTTCTCTTTTTTTTTGCGAAGGTATTATCTATAATTAAAAATTAAGAATTAAGTATTAATGCGATTTGGTGATTTGCTGATGTAAAAAACAAAGACTCAAATTTTTAATTTTTAATTTTTAATTCTTCATTCCCGGCGGGTTAACTTTGCGTCATGCAGATACAGGATGATTTACAGGCAAGGTGGTGGAAACTGGAAGAAAAACTGATGGAGCGTTTTGGAAAAAAGCCAGACCTGAATGCCATCCTGATGCTGATAGGTGTGCAGGAAACCGGGTTTGTAACGGACAAGGTCAGTAAAGAACAAAAGCAGGATCTCATGCACGTGGCCATCTGCAACCTACTCAGCAGCAGCGGTTATTATTTACATGAAGGTAATGACGCAGACGGATGGCCGCATTATAAACAACTGAAAGCATTACCTGATTTCAATCTGCCCGAGCAGGAAAATTTTCTGAAAGATCATATTTTACTTTATTTTTCCACCCATAATTTTATTGATTAAAGAAAAGCAACAGTATGAAACAGTTTTTATGTATTGTCCTGGCCCTTTGTTTGTTTTCCGTAGCGGCGGATGCGCAGGTTAAAAAAACGACCGTTAAAAAAAAATCGGTTGTAAAAACCAAAGTGGTTTCTTCTAAAAAAGTTCCGGTTATTGTACAGAAAAAACCTGTTGAGGTACCGGGTATCCGCGTAAAGATCACTACTGATTCAGGTGTTATCGTTGTACGGTTGTATGATTCTACTCCTTTGCACCGCGATAATTTTGTAAAACTGGTGAAGGAACATTTTTACGACAGTCTCCTGTTTCACCGCGTGATACAGGATTTTATGATACAGGGCGGCGATCCGCAAAGCAAAAATGCAGATCCCGGTCAGATGCTGGGAAATGGCGGGGGCGATATGCAGCGGATTCCGGCAGAGTTCAGAACAACATTGATCCATAAAAAAGGCGTGCTGGCAGCGGCAAGAGATAACAATCCCGAAAAAGCCAGCAGTGCCTGCCAGTTCTATCTGGTGCAGGGAAAAAAAATGACCGATGCTGAACTTAGTATGGTCGAAACGCAGATCGGCAGAAAGTATACTGCTATTGAAAGACTGATCTATAAAGAAAAAGGAGGAACTCCATTCCTGGATGGTAACTATACTGTGTTTGGAGAAGTAGTGAGTGGATTAAATGTGATTGATAAAATTGCATCTGTTCAGAAAGACCCGAATGACCGGCCTTTTGGGGATGTAAGAATGAAAATGGAAATCATCCCGTAAAACTATTTTTGAATTGCGACTTGCAGTTTGCTTTCAAAATATTTACTTTGTACCGGAAATAAAATAATAACAATAAAAATTTAGATAGATGAATGTTCCAGAAAATCTCCGTTATACCAAAGATCATGAATGGGTGCTGTTAGAAGGAAATACTGCCACCATCGGCATTACCGATTTTGCGCAGGGCGAACTGGGTGATATTGTTTATGTAGAAATAGAAACACTGGGAAAGGCCATGGATGCAGAAGCTACCTTTGGTACGGTGGAAGCAGTGAAAACGGTAAGCGATCTTTTTTTACCGATCGGTGGAACGATCACAGAAGTGAATCCTGAATTAAATGGCCAGCCGGAACTAGTGAATTCAGATCCTTATGGTGCTGGCTGGATGATAAAAATGACCGTGAATGATCCTGCAGATGTTGCTGAACTGATGGATGCCGCTGCATATGGTTCATTGATCGGATAATTTTTTAAATAATAATTTTTTACAGAGACGCATTGTGTGCGTCTCTCTTTATATCATCAAGCGTCATCATTTTAATGAATACAAACCCGGCAATTCCTGTAAAAAAATTTATCCCGGCCATCATCTGGTTTTTTGTTGTGCTCACGCTGATTTGTCTCCCGGGAAATGACCTGCCCAAAGTAGATGACTGGTTTCACAAAATCAACGGCGATAAAATTATTCATGTGGGTGTATTCGGTCTGCTGGCTTTTTTATTTTTCAGGCCGGTATCAAAATCATCTTTTTCAAAAAAGGAAAAAATAATTTACCTGGTTAAAATTGCAATCGCAACCTCGGTGTGGGGAATTACAACAGAATTCATTCAGCGTTTTTATATTCCCGCCCGGAGTTTTGATCTGCTGGACTGGCTGGCAGACAGCATTGGAGCCGCAGTGGCATTCATTTGGGGAAGATGGAAAATGATAAAATAAGTCGTACGTTATAAGTTGTAAGTTATAAGTTGTAGGGAGTATGTGCTAACTTGTGTTTAAATAAAAAATAAATGAAATCGAAAGAAGATATAGTAAACAATTGGCTGCCGCGATATACGGGCGAATCATTAAAAAATTTCGGCGAATACATTTTGCTGACCAACTTCAGCAATTATGTAGAAATGTTTGCCGGCTGGAATAATGTTGACGTCGTGGGAAGAGACCGGCCCATGCAATGTGCCACCGCAAACAATATCACTATTATTAATTTTGGAATGGGAAGTCCTACCGCTGCAACCGTCATGGATCTCCTTTCAGCGATTTCTCCAAAAGCAGTTTTGTTTCTGGGTAAATGCGGCGGCTTAAAAAAGCGTCATCATATCGGCGATCTTATTTTGCCCATTGCGGCAATGCGTGGCGAAGGAACGAGCAATGATTATTTTCCGGCAATCGTTCCGGCGCTGCCTTCTTTTATGTTGCAGAAAGCGATCTCTACAACTATCCGTGATTATGAAGTGGATTACTGGACCGGCACTGTGTATACCACCAACCGGCGTGTTTGGGAACATGATGAAGAATTCAAAATGTATCTTGAAAAAGTCCGTGCATATGCAATCGATATGGAAACGGCCACCATTTTCTCGGTAGGATTTTTTAACCGTATTCCAACCGGCGCATTATTGCTAGTAAGCGATCAGCCCATGACACCGGAAGGCGTGAAGACAGAAGAAAGCGATAAAAAAGTTACGAGTGGTTTTGTTGAACGGCATTTAAAGATCGGCATCGATTCATTAAAGCAATTGCAGAATGATGGATTGACCGTGCGTCATTTAAAGTTCTAAGATTTATTTCACCGCTAAGACACAAAGGCGCAAACTTTTTTTTCATTCGTGTCTTAATGCCTTTTTACAACTGCAAAAAAGATTTTTAATTCGTGCCTTAGTGCCTTTGCGGTGAATTATATTTTTTTAATTTTTAATTTTTAATTTGTATTGCTTCCGCTATTACAAATAAATGATCTCAGTATTTCCTTTTCTGCAGAAGGCAATATCAGTAATGCGGTCAGGAATATTTCTTTCTCCATTCAACCGGGAGAACTGGTAGCCATTGTAGGAGAATCCGGTTCCGGAAAATCAATCACAGCCTTATCCTTATTAAAATTATTACCAGAGCAGGCGTCCGTTACCGGAAGTCTTTTATTTTCAAAAAATGGAAAAGACAGTATTGATATTGCTGCGCTGAAAGGCAATGCAGTCAATCAGATCCGCGGTAATGATATTGCGATGATCTTCCAGGAACCCATGACCTCACTCAATCCTGTTCTCACTTGTGGAAGCCAGGTGGAAGAAGCGATCAGGCTGCATCAAAAAATAAGCAGCTCGGAAGCCAGGGAACAAACGATTGCCTTATTTGAAAAAGTAAAATTGCCGGATCCCGAAGGCATGCTGAAAAGATTTCCGCACCAATTAAGCGGCGGACAAAAGCAACGTGTTATGATTGCGATGGCAATGAGTTGCAATCCTGCTTTACTGATAGCAGATGAACCAACCACTGCGCTCGACGTTACGGTTCAGCAAACTATACTCGAACTGATCAAATCCTTACAGCAACAGAATAATATGGGTGTAATTTTTATTACCCATGATCTGGCCGTGGTAGCAGAAATTGCAGACCGCATCATTGTCATGTATAAGGGTGAAATAGCAGAGCAGGGCAATGCAAAGGAAATTTTAAAAAATCCGCAGCACAATTATACCAAAGCATTACTGGCATGCCGGCCGGCAGCGCATACAAAAGGGCAACGCTTACCGGTAGTAAGTGATTTTTTAATACAACCCCTGACCCCTAAGGGGGAAAAAGAAATTTCGAACAGGGAACAGGGAATACCGAACAGGGAATCCGGTGCAGCTGATTCAGCATCTGCAATCGTTCTTAAAGTTGAGCATCTCAATGTTCATTTTCCGGTAAAGAAAAAATTATTCGGGAAAGTGCAACAGGCATTCCGGGCGGTGGATGATGTGAGTTTTGAAGTAACAAACGGAGAGATTGTTGGCCTGGTAGGAGAAAGCGGTTGTGGCAAAACAACTTTGGGCAGAACCATCCTGCAATTAATACAACCAACTTCCGGAAAAATAATACTCAATGGCAAAGACATAGCACATGCTGCGCCATCCGCATTAAGAAATATCCGCAAAGATTTGCAGATTGTTTTTCAGGATCCGTATGGATCACTTAATCCGCGCATGACCATTGGCAACGCTATTCTCGAACCTTTGAAAGTGCATGCAATTGCAGGCAATAATTCTCAACGCAAAGAAAAGGTCATGGACCTGCTGGATAAAGTAAGTTTGAATAAGGATCATTTCAACCGCTATCCGCACCAGTTCAGTGGCGGGCAACGGCAACGCATCTGCATCGCGAGGGCATTGGCATTGAATCCTTCTTTTTTAATTTTTGATGAAAGCGTTTCCGCACTGGATGTAAGTGTGCAGGCACAGGTGCTGAATCTGATCATGGATCTGAAAACAGCATTTGATTTTACTTCAATCTTTATTTCCCACGATCTGTCGGTGGTCCGTTACATCAGCGACCGGATCATGGTGATGCGTAAAGGTAAGATTGTAGAAGAAGGGCTTGCAGATCAGATATATCATCATCCGAAAAATGAATATACCCGGCAGTTAATCGACGCAATTCCCGGGAAGGCGTTACACTGACTTTAAATGATAGCGCGGATAAATACAATCTTTATCACACAGATTATAAAAAACATTACACTGATTAAGAAGATTATACAATAGCGGCTAAAGAATCCGTGTAATCTTCTTCAATCTGCGTAATAAAAGAAATACATCCGCAATCGGCTTGCCCGCTGGCTATAATTCCTTAAATTTGCACTTCCAAATCATGCCGTAACATGATATGCGCCTCCGAAGGCTTCTTATCGCTGAAGTAATTGCAGCATCCCGGCATGTAACAATCATCTTTAAAATAAATTGTTACAGAATGAAATTAAGTCAGTTCCGCTTCGACCTTCCTTTAAATCTTATTGCCCAGAATCCTACCAAGCGCCGTGAAGACAGCCGCATGATGGTGATACACCGCAAAACAGGACAAATCGAGAATAAACATTTTAAAGACATCATGGATTACTATGATGACAAGGACGTGTTCGTGGTAAATAATACCAAAGTTTTTCCTGCCCGCATGTATGGCCGCAAAGAAAAGACCGGTGCCAAGATCGAAGTTTTTTTGTTGCGTGAATTAAATAAACCCAACCGTTTATGGGATGTGATCGTGGATCCTGCCCGTAAGATCCGCGTAGGGAATAAATTGTATTTCGGCGAATATGATGAACTGGTGGCCGAAGTAATTGATAATACCACGAGCCGTGGACGTACCATTCGTTTCATCTGGGAAGACAGCGAAGAAGAATTCCGCAAGATGCTCGATTTTATGGGTGAAACGCCTTTGCCGAAATATATCAAACGCAAACCCGATGAAGAAGATAAAGAGCGCTACCAGACTGTTTATGCAAAGCATGAAGGTGCTGTTGCTGCTCCAACCGCCGGTTTGCATTTCAGTAAAGAACTGATCAAACGCCTGGAGATTAAAGGAATCCGTTTTGCTGAAGTTACCCTGCACACAGGTTTGGGCACTTTCCGTCCCATTGAAGTAGAAGACCTGAGCAAACATAAAATGGATGCTGAATACTATGGCATTGAGGAAACTGCCTGTGGTATTGTAAATAAGGCGAAGCTCGATGGCAGAAGGATCTGTTCTATCGGAACAACTACCATGCGGGCTATGGAAAGTTCTTTTACTGCACAGAAATTATTAAAACCAAGTGAAGGCTGGACGAATCATTTTATTCATCCGCCGTATAATTTTTCTATCGCCGATTCTTTGGTAACAAACTTTCATTTACCGAAAACAAGTCTGCTCATCATGGCCTGTGCCTTTGCCGGTTACGACCTGATGATGGAAGCTTATAAAAAAGCGATCAAGGATAAATACCGTTTCTTCAGTTATGGAGATGCGATGCTGATTCTGTAAGTAAAGTTGTACGTTATACGTCTTACGTTATAAGTAAAAAATTGAACCCGTGGTTATGCTGCGGGTTTTTTTGTGCACTAACACGAAAAAAGGCACGAATTACACGAATAACGTTCTTTAAATTCAAAAGCGATTAGCTATTGGCAGTAGGTAGTACTGCTTCTTTTTATTTAAGGCTAAAAATGTATTTATTCGTGTAATTCGCCTTATTCGTGAAACTAGTGCATAAAAAAAGGGCCGGCATAAAAATGCAGCCCCGCTTTAAAATCCAATATCCTATGAAAAACCGAGGTATAAACGATAGACAGCTTTGGTATATTGTATTGAGGCAAAATATATTTTTCAAACCTGATCAACCTCACCCTCAATCCCTCTCCTTCAGAGAGGGAAGCCGGTTCCTGTACTTATTACGATTGCGGAAAAATTCGTGTTCATAGATCTATTCGTGACTAAATGTATTTGTATTAGCAATGCTGATCCGTGCCATCAGTGGCAAAGCCTTATCTTTAGAATCTAAACTGCTCCAGTATGAAATCCATTCAGCAATGGCTGGCCGAATACGGCGAAAGCCATCAGAACGAAACCAATAAAACCATTCACTGGATCTGTGTACCTACGATCTTTTTTTCTATTGTTGGATTACTGTACGGGATCAAATTGCCTTTTTCCTGGCAGGGGCATCAGTTGAATGTGGCGATGATCATGCTGGCGCTTGCCACGATTTATTATTTTACTTTATCAAAAACATTATGGATCGGTATGCTGCTGTTTGGAACGCTTTGCCTGTTCATCAATCATCTTGTAGAAAGAGCAGGGTTTATGCCACTGTGGGCATTCTCATTAATTCTTTTCGCACTCGCTTGGATCGGCCAGTTTTATGGCCATAAAGTAGAAGGTAAGAAACCATCTTTTTTGAAAGACATTCAGTTTTTATTAATGGGCCCTGCCTGGTTAATGAGTTTTATATATCGTAAGCTGGGTGTGGGATTGTGAAGGTTTACAGGTGACAGGAATACAGGTTGATAAGTTGATAAGTTAATATAGTGATGCAGGAATCTTTACCTTTATCAACCTTGTCAGCTTTATCAACTCTATTAATTTTTTAATCGCTGTCAACTGTCAACTTCCTCAAAGTCCAAACATCCCTTTATTCAGCAACTGCAAAGTCTGTTCTTTATAACTTCTTGGTATCAGCAAAGAAACATTGTGCCTGCTGCCACCATAACTCACCATTCTTACCGGAATAGTGTTTACTGCTTCAAATAATTTTTGCAATACATCTTTGGTTTCAGTGATCTCATTGCCAACAATGCTCACGATGCTTTGATTCGTATCGATCTCTACAGTGCCGAATGGTTCCAGTTCTTTAATGATTTCCGGAAGGCAGGTATCATTGTCGATCGTTAATGATACTGCAACTTCAGAAGTCGTTACCATATCAATAGACGTGCGGTATTTTTCAAACACCTCAAATACTTTTCTTAAAAAACCATATGCCAGTAACATGCGGCTGCTTTTTATTTTTATAGCAGTAATGCCATCCTTGGCAGCAACAGCTTTAACACCTACGCTACCGGCCAATTCTGTAATTAAAGTTCCTTTCGCTTCCGGCTGCATCGTGTTGAGTAGTTTAACCGGCACATTATAAAACTGTGCAGGCCAGATGCTCGCAGGATGTAAAATTTTTGCGCCGAAATATGCCAGCTCAGCCGCTTCTTCAAAACTCAGTTGCTCAATTGCTACTGTCTTGCTGACAACTCTTGGATCATTGTTATGCATACCATCAATGTCTGTCCAGATTTCACATACCGATGCATTGATCGCCGCTGCAATTAATGAAGCGCTGTAATCACTGCCGCCACGTTTTAAATTATCCACCTCACCTTTACTGTTGCGGCTGATATATCCCTGCGTGATAAAAAGATGACTGTCTTTATACTTCTGCAGTAACTGCGATAATTTTACTTTGATACTTCCGATCTGTGGTTCATCATAACTGTCAATTGTCATGAATTCCAATGCGGGTAACAATACATGATCAATATGCTGTTCCGTTAAATAAACAGAAAATAATTTAGTACTTAATAATTCTCCCTGCGCAAGAATATCTTTATTCAGGGCTTCACTGAAAGATATTTTGAGAATGATATTTAAAAATTCAAAGTGTTCGGAAAGAATGGCTCTGGCTTTATCAATGGCCACTTCAGTTTTCAATAATTCCGAAATAAATTGCTGGTAATGTTTTTCCAGGCTATCGATCTGTTCTTTTGCTTCGTGTCTTTCACCCTTGCTGAGTGCTTCGCTGATGGCGACCAGTGTGTTGGTGGTGCCGCTGAGTGCAGATAAAACAACGATGGTTGGTTCATTGTCTTTAGTAACCAGCTTTGCAACTTCATGCATACGCTGCGGCTTGCCTACGCTGGTGCCGCCAAATTTCATTACTTTCATATTCCCCCCGGTTCCGCTGTCAGCGGATTTTTTAGTTAAATAATTATTTTTTCGGATTGCAAATGTATCGGATAACCGACGGCTTTCAAAAAAAGAGTTATAAGTTATAAGTTTTAGGTTTTAAGTTGGTCACGACATATTAGTCTGCTCTTTATTTCCTACTTAAAACTTCCTACTTACTACTTAAAACTTTTCTTAATTTACACAATGAACCAACCCATTACTGTACTGATTGTAGACGACGAATTCCAGAGCAGAAAACTGATCAGTAAAATGCTTTCCAGATTTTTTCCCCAGATCAACATAGCAGGAGAGGCTGCTACTGTGCAGGAAGCGATTGACCTGATTGAAGCATTGATGCCGCAACTTATTTTCCTGGATGTACAGATGCAGGGCGAAAATGGTTTTGACCTGCTGAATAAAACAAAAGCTCTTGATTTTGAAGTGATTTTTATTACGGCTTACAATGAATTTGCGGTAAAAGCTTTCCGGTATAACGCACTGGATTATTTAATGAAGCCCGTTGATGCTGATGAATTTTGCTCGGCAGTAAAAAAAGCGATCGAAAGAATAATAGGTAATAAAAAAAAGCCGGCAGAACAATTACCACTTTTGAAACAGCAATTGCAATCGCCGCACATGTTGCCAGACAGGATCATCATTCCTTCATCAGAAGGTTATATGGTGATCCTCGTGCAGAATATTCTTTATTGCCGGTCGAATAGCAACTACACAGAGTTTTACCTGGCAGATAAATCGAAGTTGATCTCCAGTTACACAATGGGGCAGTATGAAGATTTGCTGAGAAGCCATAATTTTTTCCGGGTACACCGTTCTTATATTATTAACCTGGCCTGTGTAAAAATGTATCGTAAAGGCGATGGCGGTACAGTGCTCATGAACGACGGACAGGAAATAGAAGTATCCCGCAGTTACAAGGAATCCTTTATGAAATTTTTTAAAGAATGATCAGGAATTTGCCGGTCCGGATGCAGCTATACGGGGTCAGTCACACAGTTGCATCCTCGTCTTACGGTCTCCGACTGACGAGGATCAATCGGATTTCCCTGCAAGGCCTTCGTCTGAAGAATATAAACCGTTTCATTATTTTAATAACCACTTTGTTTTTTTTCTACTCAACAAAATCACAGGAACACAGTTCCAGATGGTTTTCTTCAAAAGATGGTTTGCCTGCTTCAACTATTTTTTCTGTTAATGAAGACAGACTCGGTTATTTATGGATCGGTACAACTAATGGAGTCAGCCGTTTTGATGGAAAATCTTTTACCAATTATGCTTATTCAGAAGGCTTACCCGACCTGAATATCACCGGATCACTGATGGACAGTCAGATGCGGCTTTGGGTAGTTGCAGCAAAAGGGATGGCGCAATTCAAAGCCAACCGGTTTATTACATATCCTTTGTCAGACTCTATGAAAATAGGTTACGTATTTGGCATTATTGAGAGTACTAAAGGAAACGTATGGGCGCTTACCAATGTTGGTGTATATGAATTTCAGATCAATCACTGGCAGAAGATCAGCTTCTATAAAAATGATGCTGTCAGAGGGTGCAGAAATATTATCGAAACAGCGAATGGCACTTATATCAACTACGGAAATTTTATTGTGCTGAAAAAAAATGGAACTGACGTTATTATCAGCGATAGTAATAAAATAGGTTACTATTATAATAATCTTGCCCTGATGAACAACGAATTGTTTGTATCCACTATAGATGGCGTGTATAAAATTGAAAAGGATAAGCTTATAAAATTATCCGGACCACTGGGAAGAATAAAAGGTTTGTACAGTTATTTTATTGACAGTAAAAAAAACTGCTGGATAGGTTCGCAGGAAAAAGGATTGCTGCTGAAGAGAAATGCTGATACCGCGTTTGAGACTTTTTACAAACATCCTTTCATAAATCTTTACTCAAATTTTAAAGAAGATAAAGCCGGCAATATCTGGGTGGCAGGGTATTATGGGTTATTAAAAATTGCTGCGGCAGGATATAAAATCTATGATGTTCCCCCGGCAGGTGGACAAGGGCTGTTACGCAATCTTTTTCAGCCTCCGGGACAAACAGTTTTTTTTAATAATGGCAGCACTACGTTAAGAGCCTTCAATAATGGAAAATTTGATGCCGTTGCATTACAGTTTTCGAATGGCAGCAAACTTTCTAATAAAGAAATGGTAATTGATAGATGTGTTTTTGATGATAAAGGAAGAAGCTGGTATCTGTTGCGGGGATTGGAATTGTTACTGCAGGATAAAAACATTTTATACAATCAAAAAAAAGTAATTGCGCATTCAGGAAAGGAAATATATGATGTGCTGTACGATAAATACAGGAAGAAAATTACCATTGCCGTTATCAATCAAAAATATCTCTGCCAGTTAAATGATACGGGCTTTAACACAATGCCCATTGCAAATAATATTGTAATTGAAGGACGGATATACGGCATATTCCAATGCAGCAATGATAATATCATTTTCAGCAGCAGTAAAGGTTATGTTTATTCAATTGACAAAAATTATAACTGCAGGCTACAATTGAAGCCCTTCACAGCAGGAAATATAATTGACGATTTTTATGAAGATCTCAATAGAAATCTGTGGATCAATTACAAAGGCCGCGGCCTGAGATGTTATGAATGGAATAATGATTCACTCAGATTCAGAGAAACCATCACCAAAGCCAATGGATTGCCGGACGATCAGATTAACAACGTTTGTTTTGACAATCATAATTACCTGTGGGCGTCTTTCAGTTCGGGCATCGCAGTATTGTCTGAAGACAGCAATTCAAAAACGGCGGCGCATCATCCTGCTGCTTTTTTTTACAGTGATGATCTGAACATGGGCGACCTGAACGGCAACAAAATGATCAAGGATGAAGCTGGAAATATCTGGCTCAGCGCCAACCAGAAGGCAATTTGTTTTTTTCCCGACAGCATCAGTTATGGCAGCAATGCTCCATTGGTTCAAATTGAAAATATCAAGATCAACCTGCTGAATACAGATTGGTCAACATACACCGATTCACTTGATGGAATATTTTCGCTGCCCGTTGATTTGAAATTGCCTTATAATAAAAATACACTTGCCATTTATTTTAAAGCGGTAGCAGCTTCCGGTACCAGCAATGTAAGTTATAGTTATATGTTAGATGGATTGGATAAAGAATGGAGCCCGGCATCTTCTTCCGATTTTATTTCTTTTGTAAACCTGCCTGCCGGCAATTACACATTCAGCGTAAAAGCAAAATTGCCGAATACCAACTGGAGTGCGCCTGCTGTTTTTTCTTTTGAAATAAAAAAAGCATTCTGGGAAACATGGTGGTTCAGGCTACTGGTCATCGTTATAGCATCTTCCCTGATATTATTTGTATTCAGGTTCCGGATGAAACAGGTAAAGACGAAAGCTGAACTGAAAAACAAATTACAGGACCTGGAAAGCAAAGCGCTGAAGGCACAAATGAATCCTCATTTTGTTTTCAATGCAATGAATTCTATCCAGTCACTTATTATGAACAACAGGGTCGATGAAGCAGGCAGTTATATCAGCAAATTTGCAAAGCTGATGCGGCAGGTACTGGAAAATGCAGACGTAAACCTGGTAACCATTGAAAAAGAATTGTATTCGCTGCAATTGTATATAGCGCTGGAAAAATTACGAATGAATGTTGAACTGAATTACTCCGAGATCATAGATAAGGATATTGATATTGCACAGGAACGGATACCCTCTCTTATATTGCAGCCTTTTGTTGAAAATGCTTTATGGCACGGATTGAGTAAAAAAGAAACAGAAAGAAGCCTGCTCATAAAAATGACAGCAAACCAAAACTGGATCATTTGCGAAATAACAGATAATGGAATCGGCCGCAAAAATGCTGCAACAAATTACAGTCAATTGCCGGAAGGTCATTTATCAAAAGCTACAGCCATTACAATACAGCGGCTTATCAATTTCAACCGCACAGCAACAATTACTCCAGTGGTTATTACCGACCTGGAAGATGAGAGCGGTATTGCCGCAGGCACCAGCGTTACCATCATGATCAGGCGTGAAGCGGCCTTTTCAGAATAACTGCGCAGCTAAACGATTCCCTCCATTCACTTTACCGGAACGGTTGTTCAATCAATCAGGTTATTATCAACGCTGAATATAAGTATGTTTGAAAAAAAACATTCATGGCATTCATAGCAGGAATCGCATTGATAAGTGCGATTACAATATTAGCGTTGCTTTGGCAGAATATAATTACACTTTTTTACAAAAAGAAAAAAGCGAAAGGCTGATAATATTTTAAACCCGGATAAATAATTAACTCCATTGGTATGAAAAAATTTTTATTCATTGTTTTATTCCTTGGCATTTGTATACGTCATGGATCTGCACAAAATGTTGCGATCAATAATACAGGCAGTGTTGCAAATGCATCTGCCATGCTTGATGTAAGCAGCAGCAGTAAAGGATTATTATTGCCGCGCAATACCACATCGGGTATCGCATCTATTATAAATCCTGCAAAGGGATTATTGATACTGGATACAACAAAAAATCAATTGATGATGAATGTTGGAACTGCTGCCATACCCAGCTGGCAAACTGTTGTATTCAGCAGCGGCTGGAACTTAAATGGAAATGCAGGAACCAATCCTGCAAATAACTTTATAGGAACAACAGATGTTGCCCCGCTTAATTTCAGAATAAAAAATGCGAGGGCAGGTTTAATAGATTCTACATTATCCAATACAGGCATTGGTTTCAGAATGCTGGATTCCATTACAACCGGTGTACACAATGTTGCGATCGGGTATAAATCAATGATCAGTGACTCGAATGGATTTTATAATACCGCTGTTGGTTCCAATACATTAAGACGCAATCTATCGGGCAGTTATAATTCGGCAGTGGGCATGCAGGCACTTACGTTAAATACAACCGGCTATAGTAACTGCGCGATGGGTTATGCCTCAATGTTTAATGATACCAGCGGTTATTTTAATACTGCTTCAGGTGTTTATTCACTTACAAATAATTTATCAGGTGCAGCGAATACTTCAATCGGCTTTTATTCAATGTACTTCAATACAACAGGTATTTCAAATACGGCAACAGGTGCTTATTCACTCTACAGTAATGGAACAGGAGATTATAACGTTGCAGTGGGTTTGAATGCAGGTGCCAGCAATGATAATGCAAGCAATAACACTGCTGTGGGTACATCGGCACTGTTTACAAATGAAACGGGATTTTCAAATGTAGCAGTAGGATTTGCTGCCCTTCATAATAATAATGACCGCAGCAACCTGGTAGCAGTCGGGGATTCGGCCTTGTACAATAATAGCAGCGGAGCAACATTTTCCCAGCAGGGAACCTTCAATACCGCACTCGGATCTAAAACATTATATACAAATACAACAGGCTCTCATAATACAGCCACCGGTTTTTCTGCATTAAAAAATAATCAGACGGGCAGTGACAATACTGCTTATGGTACTTATGCGTTGAGGATGAACACAACAGCCTCATTCAATACGGCCCTTGGATCTGACGCATTGTACAACGATACTTCGGGAGCTAATAATACAGCGTTAGGTTATTCGGCCTTATTGGATAACAGGAATGGAAACGCCAATACCGCTGCCGGAACAAATGCTTTATCATATCATTTA
>JBDUCW010000261.1:0-2892 GCA_040003235.1 Ferruginibacter sp.
TAGGCCTCAATAGATTCACCACCATGAATTTTTGCAAATGCCTGACTCATTTGGCTGCGGTTACTATTCTCAATGCACACAAATAATATTCTCTTTTGCTCATTCATATAAAGACTACTAAAAGCTCTGTTGACTTTTATTGCTTTAGAATTTGTTTTCTAACTGTAATGCTCCTGTCACCGCTACATCTTTTCTTTCAACAGATGTAGATATCTAAACTCATATTCCTAAACGACGCCGATTGTTTTACTTCTTCTTTCAAGCAGAATGGTATCTCTCCAGAGATTATTCATTTTTCCGATCTTTTCCCTCGTACCAATGATGCGGAAGCCGGTATCCTGGTGTATTTTTAAACTTGCTTTATTTTCCGGGAATATGCCAGCCTGGAGTGTCCAGATATTGTTTTGTTCGCTTTGAATAATCAATGTTTCTAAAAGTTGTTTTCCTATTCCTTTTCCTTTTGCTGATGGCAGTACATAAACACTTACTTCAGCAACACCTGCATAAACACACCGTCCTGAAACCGGTGTTAACGCGGCCCAGCCAAGTACTGTCTCCTTTTCAATTAAAACTATGCGCGGAATTTTTACATGTGAGCTGTCCCATTCCTGCCATCCAGGTGCGGTTACCTGGAAAGTAGCATTGCCGGTAGCAATGCCACTTTCATAGATGGCCTTGACCTGCGGCCAGTGTTCAATTGTCAAAGGAGCTATTGTCATCTGTGTGTTTTATATCAGTTGCAACATTCAGGGCCGCAGCAGTTCTTCGCCTCTTCCGTTTTTTCAGCATATACTGTAATGCTGAAAATACCTGCATTACCCGTTTTGAACTCCGCCAATTCTCCCTCATTCAGATAATTTTTCAAAATATCGACAGGCAAAATAATCAGTTTTTGTTTCTGTATGATAATATTCTTAAACCCATTACTCTTGATCAGCTCCAGGTAATCATCTTTTTGAATCGCCCCTGATACACAGCCTGCATACATTTCGGCATCTTTCCTCAAAGCTTCAGGAAGTTCTCCGACAAGTACAATATCTGATATACTGAAATGGCCACCAGGTTTTAGAACTCTAAAAATATCACCGAATACGGCGTCCTTATTAGGCACCAGGTTCAAAACACAGTTGCTTACTACCACATCAGCGATATTTGCATTTACTGGAATGTTCTCAATATCGCCGAGGCGGAACTCAACATTGTTGAAACCCCGTTTTTCGGCATTTGCCCTGGCCTTTTCAAGCATGACAGGGGAGAAATCAATACCTATCACTTTACCATCCTCACCGGTTTCAGCACGGGCAACAAAGCAGTCGATACCTGCACCGGAACCGAGATCGATGACTGTATTACCAGGCTTAATCTTTGCATACCTTGTGGGCAAACCGCAACCCAGGCCAAGATCTGCATCCGGGTTATATCCCTGCAACATACTATAATCATCACTCATGATATTATAGACCTCAGTCGAAGTTTTTCCGGCACCACAGCAGGAAGCCTGGTTATCTTCCTTATCCTGTAAAGCGATTGCGCTGTATTTCTGCTTTACGATATCTTTTATTTTTTCGGGAGTTTCCATGTTTTTTTAATTTGATCTGTTTATTGCAATATTGCGATATATAGGGGCAAAAAAATTTAACAGCAGTTATTAGAAGGATTATAAGTTACAAAGAATGCATCGAATTCTTTCCTGAATTGTTTCCATACCTTTTCATCAATGCAGTAGCATACACTGGTTCCTTCAATGGTTCCTTTAATAAGGCCTGCATTTTTAAGCTCTTTTAGATGTTGGGAAATAGTTGCCTGGGCAAGACCGAGTTCATCTACCAGGTCACCACAAATACAGGCATTTGCTTTTATCAGTTGTTGAATGATAGCGATCCTGGCGGGGTGTGCCAGCGACTTCATCATATTAGCAAGCCTGTTTTGCTTATCAGTAAATATTTCCGATTTGGTAAGTCCCATCAGTTATATATTGTGTATCGCAATATTACGATGCATATCTTAGATAAACAAATAAAATATATTCTTGCAATTGAAGCTGAAATCAGCGACGGCTAGATCTTGCATAACCAAGCGTTTCAATATCGTCTTCGCTTTTTGTTAAGTATGTTTTGCCGTTATTCAAAATAAACAAGTTGTCAGAAATGTCCAAGATATGTTTGAACAAATGATCAGTGATCAGTAAACCTTTGTTCACCTTCTCTTCTACAAGTAATTCTTTTACTTTATCAATTTGAATTGGATTGAAATGAGTAAACGGTTCATCCAGCATTGCAAAATAGGATCTTGATTTTAAGATAACATATAATTCTGCCAGTCTGCGCTCTCCGTTTGAAAGGTAACTGAAGGACCTTTTATATTTAGAAGAAAATTCCGGAAATCTTTTTTCAAACAAATAAAAATCCAATTCAAAGTCGTGGAATATTCTTTTTATGGTAAGAAATTTAGGGATAAAGTTGAATTGAGGAAGATATAATAACAAATGAGGTTTTTTGTATGCCTCGTATTCTGCCAGGTTATCAACACGAATGGATTTCTCACATTTCAAAATACCGTAAATAATTTTCATCAGGCAGGATTTACCTGCGCCATTTCTCCCTAAGAGACCTGAAATTTTTCCTGTGTGGCAATTTATATAGATGTCAGATAATATATTTCTTCCATCAAATTCAAGTTGAATACTATCTGCTTCTAATGTATGTGTCATTTGAATTTATAACTCAGTATAATAAGAAAGATAAATACAGCAACGTCAAAGATGATCGTGGTTGTCCAAAGTAAGAGCTTTGAAACGCCTAAATTTTGGTAATAATAATATTCTTTCTTTTTGTAACTGTTAATAAAATAAAAAATTATTGCAAGCGTTGCTATTTTAAACCATAACAGACA
>JBDUCW010000262.1:0-2876 GCA_040003235.1 Ferruginibacter sp.
ACAAGTCTTAAAGTGTATTGTTTTTTATAGGTGGCGACTCCGGGGTCAATATCCGTGGGCAATATTTTCTTTTCTTTCATCTGTTGCAACAATTGTTCTTTGAATGCTGCTGCTGATTCTTCTCCAAACTCAGGGTGCAGGTAATTAAAGATGCCATAGAAAAGGGCCATAGCAAGAACGACAATAATAAAGCACCTGAAACCCTGGCCGAAATTATCTACAAACTTACCGGTGAAGTTGGAAGATCTTCTATAATCGATCACTGCCCAGGTAATACCCAAAGCATAGATAAGATAAACTAGATACTGCAATTTTGGATCCGCATCCTTTCCTGAATAATAGACTCCAAGGAAGATAGCGATCATCAATACAGCGGTGATCAATCCTTTTATGGCGGGTTTAATTCTCATTTATTATTTATAGTGGATCAGGAAATGAAGATTTTATCTCCGTTAATAATACCAGTTGCTTTACCAGTGAGCTCTTTGCCGATAAATGGAGAGTTCTTCGATTTTGAGTAAATATCTTTTTCTGTGACGATCCATTTTTTTGCAGGCTCAAATAAAGTAAGTGATGCTTTGTTTCCTTCTTTTATTTGAGCCGTCTCCAATCCGAATAATTTTCTTGGGTTGACTGATAATAGTTCCACCCATTTTTCAACTTTTATTCCAGGGATAGAAGTTGAAAGGACACCATAAGCCGTTTCCAGCCCGATCATACCGTGTTTTGCATATTCAAATTCCAGCACTTTGCTATCATATTCATGAGGCAAATGATGTGAGGCGATACAATCCACTGTTCCATCCGCAACGGCTTTTCTTAATTCCTCTCTTTCTTCTTTGGTGCGTAATGGTGGATTTACTTTCAAATTGGTATCATATTCCTGGAGATCTTCGTCACAGAAATAAAGATGGTAAGGAGTGACAGAGCAACTGACCGATGCATTTTCTTTTCCTCTTTTAATATACTCCAATGATTTTTTAGTACTCACGCCGGTAAAATGCAATGCGGATTCAGCATAACGTGCCAGTTTGATATCTCTTGCCACGATCAGTTCTTCTGCCATGGCAGGTTTACCGGGCAATCCTAATTGTGTTGAAATAATCCCTTCATTCATCAATCCTTGTGGGTTGATACTCTTATCATCGGGTACCTGGATCAATATGCCTTTGAATGCTTTTACATATTGCAATGCTTTCACAAGTAAGCCGGCAGATTGAATACAGTTGAGCCCATCACTGAAAGCGACAGCACCACTTGCTTTCATATCATACATTTCGGCCAGTTCTTTTCCTTCTGTGTTTTTGGTAATGGCACCGATCGGATGAACATTTACAGGAAGCAACCTGCTTTTCTGAACGATATATTCTACACTTGCTTTATTATGAAGAACAGGATTCGTGTTGGGAATGATCAGCACATCGGTATATCCACCGGCTGCAGCTGCTGCGGCACCTGTTTCCAATGTTTCTTTGAATTCATAACCGGGATCAGCGAAATTCGAAAAAACATCTACCCATCCTGGTGAGACATTCAGCCCTTCGATATGGATCTCTTTATCGGCTTTTGAAGAAATGGCAGAACCCAACTGGGTAATGATTCCGTTCTCAATAAAAATATCAGTGACTTGTCCGTTGAAAGGAGAGGAGGGGTCAACTACCCGTGCTTGCTTAATGAGTATAGTCATTAAGGGGCGAAGATAAAGGTTGTTTTTGGTTCTGAAAAATAGCAAAATGCCTGATTTGTCTCTCAGTTTGAATTTTGGTCTCACGCAAAGGCGCTAAGGTTAACACAAAAGCCGCAAAACTTATTGTATCCTTTGCGTGTACTTCGCGTCTTTGCGTGAAATATTTTTTAGGTATCCGTCTTATCCATGGCTACATCCCAAACAAGTGAAAAAAATAAAAAAGACCCCTGAAAAATCAAGAGTCTTTTAAAATGGTCGGGACGACAAGATTCGAACTTGCGACCCCTAGCACCCCATGCTAGTGCGCTACCGGGCTGCGCTACGTCCCGAACAATTGGGGCAGCAAATGTAAGATTTTAAAGCGAAATCATTAAAGCCTTTAGCTGCTGATCCTATAAAGAGTCTTTCGGTTTCTTCGGTCTCAGAAAAAGATCTTTCAACTTGTTCGTTATCTTTTCTTTTATTGGTGGTTTATTCTGTGTCGAATCGGGTGGTGGATTATTGACCTGTTTGGTCGTGTCTTTACCAAATATCTTATCCTTCAGATTGTCTTTTAATTTATCAAGCAAGTGATCTTTTATCGCGACCAACGAATCTTTTGTCTTCTGTTTGGCACTATCCAATTTTGCTTTCAGGAAATCCTTTGCCTGCTGCTCCATATCCTTTACCACATCATCTACCATTCCTTTCAGGTTGATACCGATCAACGGATTCGATACCGTTCCCTTCATGGTAATACTGAGATTGATCGTCTCACTTAATTTGAAAGGGAGACCAGTACTGGATATCTTCGATGCCAGGCTTGTTACCAGCTCATTTCCTTTTGCCCCTATTACCGAACGTGGCAATTTCATTTGTATAGCATAATCGATCGAATTATAAAAGCCATGAAAACCACTGATCAGCATTTCAATTTCATCGATCTTCAGGTTAAATGGTTTCACCATCACCTTTCCATTGGCAAACTCAATATAGTTTCTCAGCTCTTTTACACTGATCGATTTCAACCGGTCGATCTGTAACATGCCCGCTAATTTCTCCAGCGGCGCAAAATTTTTCAGCACTCCTTCCAATAATAATAAATTCCTGTTGGAGGAGTGACCGGCGGCGGATTTACAACTATCAGAGTTGTCGCCGGCACTCAAACGCAGGAAGCTGGAAATCAAGGACGAGCTGGCGAAGTTCCACC
>JBDUCW010000263.1:0-2857 GCA_040003235.1 Ferruginibacter sp.
GCGAATTCTTCAGAAAAGAGATATCCGTAAAACTGTTATAGCTGATCCCGTCAAAATGATAATTCGGAATTTCAATATGCCGGTCGAAGATCGAAAGACTCTGTTTGATCGTCATACTCTCCTTTTCACTGAACTTATTTTGCAATTCAAAAGTGGTGATATTGCGGATCGTATTATTTTCTTCAAAATACTGGTGAGTGAGATCTGCTTTCCCTTTGATCACCTGCACATCACCTCCTGTTCGTTTGGCTTCGGTAAAACTATTCCCGATGATCAGCATTGTTTTAGCATTGGGATAAATAAATAATTTAGGATGCAAGGTGAATTCAAATGATTTCGGCACTTCGGTAAAATCATCTTTGTCTACATCATATAGTTTTTGATTATTAATCAAGCCTAAAAATGTATAACCGGCACTCTTATTTCTTTGTGAAGAGAAATAACCGAAATTGGTTTGACCTATATTCGATTGATTCAATACAAAACTATTATCCGCTTTTTCTTTTGGTGTCTTTGAAATAAAATTAACCACGCCTGCGATTGCACCGCCGCCAAATAAAGGAGAAGCCGGACCTTTGATGATCTCCACCTGCTTTAGATCCAATGGAGGAATCTCCAATACACTTAAACCACTGGCGAAATTGCCAAAACTTGCAAAGCCATCTTTTAATATCTGGGTGTAACGCCCATCCAGTCCCTGTATGCGGATACTTGCATTGCCACTGGTGGCGGAAGTTTGCTGCACCAATATGCCCGTACTTTCATGAAGCAGCATGGATACATTCGCGGGACGCATATTTGTTTTCTCATCGATCTCTTCGAGTTCGATCGTTTCAACTCTTGTGGGAACATTCTTAATATTTCGACTGGTTCTTGTTGACTGCACGATCACCTCTTCTTCTTCTTCTTCATCCCGTTCCAATGCGATCTGTATAACCGTATCGGAAGAAAAAGTGGCTATTTGTATTTTCTTGATCGCATATCCAACATGAGAAAAGATCAAATTCGTTTTGGAGGCCGGGAGAATTATAATGACTGAACCAAAACTATCCGTAACAGAAACCCGTTCAGTGCCTTTAGACTGCATCGAAACATTGGGCAGCGGTTCTTTTGTTTCTGCATCAATAACTTTTATTTTCAGTTTGTTTTGCCCGAATATGGTTGCAGCACATAGTATTGCTGCAAGAATTAAACTTATTTTTTTCATGATAAATTTTAGATTAATGAATAAAATGCAAAAGATCCATTAAACTAATTTGGGCGGCTGCCAGACATCAAAGTCAACAGTAGGGAGAGCTGACTGAAGGTAAGTAGTATAAACCGGCGAAATTCTTATCGCTGATATTTCGAAAGAAGCTGGTTCATAAGCAATGGTTGCCGTAGCACAACCTTCACAATTAAAGAAAGGAGAACAATTGCCGCAATCGTTATCCCTTTTTTCATGGTTAGCGATATCGGACTTGTCGTCCGGGCAACTGTCAAACGAACAGCAAGGAACAGCTGCAAGCAAGATGAGATACAGAGCCAATATATGACCGATCAATTTCATTGGTGCAAATCTATTCAGCGAATCGTTATAATAACAGGAAAATGGATAATTTATTATCGCAACGATAGTTCAGAGTAGCTTAGGAGTAAATCTTAGCTTTGCCCCACTTAATCAACCAACTGATGAAACCTTTTTCTCTTTTCGCTGGCCTTTTGATCTCCCTGCTTTCCTTTTCACAAACGGGCATAGAAAACCATTATAAGATATATAATACACAAACCAAACAATTAACCACGCCGGATCAAATAGCTGTTGATTGTAAGGATGTCAACGTGATATTTTTTGGCGAAGAGCACAATGATAGTGCCGGCCATTTTTTAGAAAAAGAAATATTCAGTGCTTTACAAAAACAGTATGGTACTAAACTGGCGTTGAGTATGGAAATGTTTGAAACCGATTGCCAATTGGTATTGAATGAATACCTCGAGGGATTTATCAGCGAGGACCGTTTTACCAAAGAAGCAAGGACCTGGAGTAATTATAAAGATTATAAACCGGTAGTAGAAATTGCAAAGCTGAACAAATTGTCTGTCATTGCTGCTGACCCGCCGAGACGATATGTAAATATGGTAAGCCGTAAAGGAATGAGATCATTGGATAGCCTGCCAAAGGAATCGAAAAAATATTTACCGCCGTTACCTTATGATACGGCAAGTGGCGCCTACCGTGATAAATTCATGGATTTTATGCAAGGCGGGAGTCCCGGAACCAATAACAACAGGATCTTTTATAGCCAAAGTTTATGGGATGCCGGTATGGCTTATAGTATTTATTCTTATTGGAAAAAGAATAAGGATCAAAAGATCTTTCATATGGTCGGTCGCTTTCATTGTGATGAAAAGCTTGGCACATTGGCCCAATTACAAAACAGGAAAAGTAATCTGAAGATCGTCAATATCAGCTGCTTCAGTGATAGTTCATTTGCAAACCCGGACTGGTCCGCGTTCAGCAAACTGGGTGATTATATCATCATCACTGATCCTGATCTCAAAAAAACTTTTTGAAAAATTAATTGCGTAATAATAGTTCACAGGGTTTGAGACCCGTGTGTTTTTTAAACGCAGTCGAGAAGTGGGAGATAGAAGAATAGCCAAGCATCAGGGAAACCTCTGTTACACTCAATCCTTTTTCATACAAAAGATATTTCGCATGTTCCATCCGCTGACTTTGATAGAAATCAAAGATCGTAGTGCCGAATAATTCTTTGAATCCTTTTTTCAGGTAACATTCATTGATCGCCACTTTGCGGCTGAGTTCCTTGATGGTGATCGGTTCACCGATATGCTGCAATAATATCTCTCTTGATTT
>JBDUCW010000159.1:0-9549 GCA_040003235.1 Ferruginibacter sp.
GGATATTTTTCGATAAAGTCAAGATAGCGTTGGTCGGCAGTTTTACTCAAATTATTGATCATTCTTCGTTGTAGGGCAACATGAGTTTTTTGGGTCATCACCCTGAATAACTTCTCTATTTTTGGAAAATTTGCATATGCAAACTCTTTATCTTTTTTTGAAATTAAAAGTACCTCACTATCTTCCAAAGCTTCAATAAAAAGTTGTGATGGACTTTCATTGGTAAAGCTATCAATATCTGTAACCCACCAATTCTCAATGGCAAAATAAAGTATCTGCTCAGCTCCAGTTTTGTCAATATGATAGAGCCGGAAAATTCCTTTGGTAACGAATCCTTCAAACCTGCAAACCTCACCCTCTCTTAATAAAAAACTTTTCTTTTTAACGATTTTACTTTGAAACAAATTGCAGAACTCTTCCATTTCGCTGTCGGTGAGAGAAATGTGGGTGTTTATATTTTGCTTGAGAAGTTCTGTCATATCGTGGGTTGTGTCAAAATTACCATAACTGCAAATAAGAAGTAATGATATTTTGGATCACAAAGTGGTGGTCGAGATATTGAATAAGAGATGCGTGCATTGATTTTATTATAACAAAGATAATATGTGCCTGGTATTTTTGGACAAGCTGAATCGCTGGATTTGAAAAACAATTGTATGCATGAGATTTACTGCAACGTTCTATTTTGTTACGCCACTCCAGCATGCCGCCGTCTGCTCTCAGACCAACGGTGATCAGGCCATGTCAACTCATGACATAACGATATCAATGATGTATCTTCCCAGATAAAAAGCTTTGACGTTTCTGAGTAAATGGGAACAACTACAACGCTGAAGATCGCGAATATAGATTTGTACAAATAAGTTTCTAGTTGTCTCATTTATTATTAAAAATTTCTCGTTTTTAATTTTATTCTTTACTTTCTCCGTTCCATTTATGTAAAACACCTTTGACTGAAATTTTAAAAAAATACCAATGAAAAAATATTTTTATTTCGGATTGTTTGGCCTCCTGTTATTTGAAATTGCCAACGTGTATTTTATTATGCCCATGCCCGGCAGCCAGCGGATGAACAGTATTGATCTGGCTTATTTCTTATACCAGTGGCGATGGATATTCAGGATAATATTTGTATTGATATTGTTGTATGGAATTTTTAAATCAACCTGGAAACGGAAGTGGTTCCCATTGGCTTTACTGCTTCTGATAGCAGTGCCTGTTTACATAATAAATTTTCAGATGGCTGCCGACCATATGTTTTACCAACCGAAAGAATTGTTGATGAATACAGCAGCAACCAATAAAGTGGATTCACAAAGATTGGTGATAGGTGTGGTCATTAATAATGAAGCAAAAGCTTATCCCATCAGGATGATAGGCTATCATCACCTGGTGCCGGATACAGTAGGAGGCAAACCGCTGCTCATTACTTATTGCACAGTTTGCAGAACAGGAAGGGTGTATGAGCCAATAGTAAAAGGAAAGCATGAAAATTTCAGACTGGTGGGGATGGATCATTTTAATGCAATGATGGAAGATGGTACAACCAAAAGCTGGTGGCGCCAGGCAACAGGAGAAGCTATTAAAGGCGAATTAAAAGGAGAGCGATTGCCAGAGGTGCTAAGCACTCAAACCTCGTTGGCTAAATGGCTTACACTCTATCCCGGTTCACGGATAATGCAGGAAGACCCCAATTATAAAGACCTATACGATACCACATTAAAATACGAAAGTGGCGCCAGCAGAAACAAATTAACGGGAACGGATAGCCTGCCATGGCAAGACAAATCCTGGGTGGTGGGCATTGAAACTGGCGGCCAGTCTAAAGCCTACGACTGGATTATGCTGAAATCAAAAAGAGTGATTGAAGACAATATTGCAGGAAAAAATATTGCGCTGGTATTGGCAGATGACAACAAAAGCTTTTTTGCTTTTGAAAAGCCAACAGGCAGTTCAGCTTTTACTGTTACAAATGATACACTCTCCTTCAATGGACAACAGTATACTATAAACGGAACAGCTATTAATGGAACGGCCAATTTAAAAAGAGTAGCTGCCTACCAGGAGTTTTGGCACTCATGGAAAACATTTCATCCTGCTACGCTTTCTTACAAGTAAAGCGCCCTTAATTAAAAGAATGTTAGCAGCGATGGCAAAGTCCACTGCTGAGCAGATGATTGTATGGAAGGTTGTCGTCAATTAGGAGTAAGACTGCTGAACAATTTTTTGAGCTTGCACATAACAATCTGTCCGGGTATTTGGACCCAAGCTGAATCTCCGGATTTGAAAAACAATTGTATGCATGAGATTTATCAGCAACGTTCTATTATTTGTCACACCACTGCAGCATGCCGCCGTCTGGTCTTCCGACCAACGGCGATGAAGCCATGTCAATTCAGGACATAACGATACTGATAATTTCATCTCCCGATATAAAAAAACTTTGACAATTTCTGAGGCCAGTATGGTCGACAGCCGTTCTCATTTGGCCGTTGGTCGGAGACCAGACGGCGGCGTATGAAAGTTGCAGGATTAGCGCCGTTTAGCTTAGTTTTTCTCAACAATTTTTAATAAGATAAATTTTGGAAAATAAATTGTTTGGTTTTCTACTAGCTCTGCAAAATCAAAACTGTTAACATTGTATGTTATGTAAATTCCATCCCCGTGAAGTTCAGGATGGGCCTTTGCGGAATACATGAGTGGCTTTTTGATTCCAGGATATTCAGGTGTATAAAACATATATGGCTCAGTCCATGGGCCTTCCAAATTATTTGAAACTCTTATGCCAATTTTACCTTCTCCAAATCCAAATGCTTGAATTTGAATAAATTTTTTTAGTGAAGTATCATAATGAACTGAATACTCTGTACCACCAATAAATAAGGGTACAGGGATAGGAGTTATATTTTTTCTTTCTGCCCAAATTCCATTTAGCCACCATTCTGGCTTTGCTAAATTACCAATATATGCGTCATCTAATTTCCAACGCAATAGGTATACTTCATGTGTATTAGGCTCAACGGCTCCGTAAGCATAAAGATAGTTTTCATCTTTAAGAACAGCAGCTGATCCTGCGATTGTTCCGTAAGTATCTGGTCCTTCAATGTATTTCATTTTCCATTTCGAAGGTTCATCTTTCGGATTTGAAATAAGAACTGCATACCAGCCCGAAGCTTCAAAACCAATCCCTGCTTTTGTTCTATGCTCTTTCAATAAAAATATAAGTAATTTATTTTTTATCATAACTCCGTGTCCTGACCAAAACCAGAATTTACCTTTTGTATGAAAAAAGGCTTGTGGCTTGGTTTTAGTTTTATCCCAGTAAAATTTAATTGAAGCTTTTTTTAAATCATAACCCTTCTGAATAGCGACGCTATTGCTAATCATTCTTGCTCTTTTTCTTAATTTAGATGAATCTCGGCAAATAAAACCATCACTAAAAAGCCATAAAACATTTCCATTTCCTAAATCAATTGAAGAAGCACCATCCGCACCACGCCAAATAGGATCATTCGTAAAATACTTATCTGTCTCTTTAGAAAATTCAACTTTAATGTTATACTTCGTCGTATCAAAAGACTGACTAATACCAATATTGGAAAGCAAAATAAAAATGATAGGGGTCAATAATTTCATGAAGATCATCTTAAATGGCAGCCAACGTTCAGCATTGGCGTCAGTAGCGGTATTAGTATTCCGTCCGCCTGGTGGCAATGCTGGTTTAGTTTGTGAGTATGAAACTAAGAAAAACTTCTGATTAACGGTCAACTGGTGACCAAAGCCGATGATGAGATAAAGTTGAGGATTTAAAGTCAAGCCGCTATTGCGCCAATGCACTGTTGGCAGAAGTTTTTTCTACTTGATTTTAATGTTGTTTGCCATTTTTTTAAACTCTTCAATATTTGTTTCTATATCTTTTTTTGAAATCCCTTGAATTACGATTGCTTTGTCGCCTTTTGCTAAAACACAATAGAATAAAAGACTGCTTTTACCTTTCATTTGTCCATACACCTCGGTTTGATAAGTTTCGTAGCCATTTATTTTGTCTGTTGTAGTGTTTTTTAATTCTGGATTTGTCAAGCCATATTGTTGTGCCTTGCTAACCATCATTTCTGCAATACTTTTTGCAGTCATTGTATTGTCTTTGGGAAATTGTGAAATTAAAACAATAGGGGCGTCTCTATCTTCTTTATTTTCAATTCCGCCAATTGAATAGATATACATATTTGAACTGTACTGAAAGAACTTGAATTTTGAAGCATTATCATCTAATGAAAAATTTGCTGTTTCAAAAGGGTCAATCTTTTTACTTTTGTCATAATAAATGGTATTCAATGAGTTTATTATTTCGTTTCCTGTTTTTTCATCAGCAACGGGATAAATTGTCATTACCATTGTTGTAAAAGTAGTGTCGCCAAAAACAAGTGAATATGCTTTTGCAGTTGCATCACCCTGCATATGAATAAACTTTGCAGCAAAGCCATTTACTTTTATTTCTTTGAAATCAAAAACCTTCGCTCCTTTACTTTCAAATTCAGCTTTACTAAATGTCGCTGCATTTGTATTTATGTTTCCCCCAACTATGTCATAAATATTGAACATTGAAGTTTCGCCCTTTTGAAGTCCAAGAAATGTCGAGGCTACTTTGAAATTTGGTGGTGGGATTATATAAACCCTTGTTCCTGGAATATTTATGTGCTTGCTCGTTTTGGTATTTTTGATGTCTTCATTGATTTTGTTTGTTGATGTCTGCCCACAAGCTGTCAAAGAAACTAGTACGAATAAGTAAAGTATTTTTTGCATAGAGTGTCTTTTAAAATTTCTGCCAACTCGTAGATTGACGCAGTTTCTTGTAACCTAAAGCTACAAAAGCCGTTTTTAATTGTTTATAACACTTCGTAAACACTTACAAAAATGAAGTTTAAAAGAAGGGCGTTCGCAGGATGTCAACTGGTTGGGTAGGCTAATGTAATACTATTTCTGCAAATGCAATAGGTGGTTGGTAATTCGGGTCGGGAAGAACTGTTTGTTGTTTGTGGTTGTTGCCAGATGTTTGTGGTTTGTGGTTAGCAGCTTACGGTTGATAGCAGCAGTTTTTTAATTCGTGTAATTCGTTTCAGTTCGTGTAATCCGCGGAGCGGCAGCTTGTGTAATCAATCATTCAAGGTTCATACTACCATCATTATAGGATGTCGCTACCTTCTTCCTGAGATGAACGAATCTACAGGTTATAGATTCGTTCATCCCATAGTCTTCCTTGTATGATCCTATAGTGGTCTTATAATGAAATACAGTAGAGATGCATATTGTAACAGATAACAATGAAACTTGTTTTAACAGTTTTTATAATAACTCCTGCCCGGGTTTTGCTTCCCCATTCAAAAAAAATCTTTATGAACTTTTAAATTTACTGTTATGAAACTTACTGATCTCAACTGGTTATTGCAGGGCTGCTCCGGCCGCATCCAGAACCTGGTATATTATCAACGCAATGGCAAAACTTTTGTCCGGTCTGCATCAACAAAAGGTTATAATAAAAAACCTACTGAAGCCCAGGCCAGGTTCCGTTTGCTGTTTATCCGGGCGACTGAATTTGCAAAGATCATTATCGCTAATCCGCAATTAAAAGCCAGTTATGCTAAAAGGGCCATTCCACCACAAAACGCCTACAACCTCGCTATGTCGGAATATATGAAACAATACAAAGGAGTCGAAGGTTTAAGGGTTTAAAGGTTTAAGGGTTAAAGGTTTAAAGGTTTAAAGGCTTGAGAGTTTGAGGGTTTGAAAGTTTAGAGTGTGCCCCAGCGGGGTTTTCGCCCGCCATACACTATCGATTTATTTTACACCTGCGGCGCAACCCCGTTGAGACAGAATTCAAATTGACGGCATGGTTAATGTTCAGCAACTTCCATGAGAAATTATTTAATCCCCACATTATTATTCTTTTTTGTTTTGACCGGATGTACTACTTTAAAGCCTGCAAGCTTTGAAAGCAGTTCAGTAGTGCTCGACCCTGTGAAATTTTTCGGTGGACATACCCATTCATCAGGAGTATTGGAAAGCCCTTCCGGAACGCCTGCTGACCGCATTACCACAAAAACAACCGGTAGTTATTCAAATGGTATTTTAAGCATTGAGCAGGATCTTTACCCTGAAAAAGGAAAGCCCAACCACCGGAGTTTTCAATTAAAACTTATCGATTCGCACCACGTTCAGGGCACCGGTAGTGATATTGCCGGCACTGCTAACGGAGAACTGTATGGGAATTATTTTACCTGGAGCTTCCGGTTAAAGATCGCCAACAAAGGATTGGTAAAGCATGTATCTATGACCCAATACATGTACCTGATGCCTGACGGTAAAACCCTGATCATCCGGAGTGTTATCCGCAAGTTCGGCATGATCGTTAAAGAAATAAGCGAACAGTTTCATAAAGATGATTGATGTGCAGGTTGAGGGTTGAAGGGTTAAGGGTTTAATGGTTTAAGGGTTTAAGGGTTCAAAACGTTTAAGCGGTTGCGATTGATTAAAGTGTTTCCTACTTCTATATTCCCCACTCAACAGTCACCCACCTGTGTTAAATTTGTGATGATGAGCAACAACAGGCAATGGTTTCATATTGCGGATACGGCAACAATGGATTCTCCCGCCCTGCTGGTTTTTCCGGAAAGGGTACAGCAGAATATTAATACCGCCATAAAAATGATTGCGGATGTAAAGCGGTTACGCCCACACGTTAAAACACATAAGTGCGCAGAAATAACTGCAATGATGCGGGCAGCAGGAATTGATAAATTTAAATGCGCTACTATTGCCGAAGCGGAAATGTTGGGTATGGCACATGCTAAAGATGTATTGCTGGCCTATCAACTTGTCGGCCCAAAATTGGAAAGGTTCATTCAACTGATCAATAAATATCCTGATACTTTGTATGCCTGCCTGACGGATAATCTTACCGGTGCCCATGAACTGTCTGCAGCTTTTGCAGCTGCAGGATTGAATGTACCAATATATATCGATTTGAACGTGGGCATGAACAGAACTGGTATTTTATCAACAGCCGAAGCACTGGAATTATACCGCTTTTGTGCTGCTGCGCCGGGCATAACAATCATGGGTGTGCATGCCTATGATGGACATATCTACAATGAAAATTTTAATGAAAGAAAAAAAGAAGCGGATGCTGTTTTTGCCAGGATAGAAACGCTTGTTGAAATAATTAAAGCCGCTGGCTTACCTGATCCAACAATTATTTTGGGAGGATCGCCCAGTTTTTCAGTGCATTGCAAAAGACCGGGAGTAGAATGCAGTCCCGGTACATTTATTTATTGGGATCAAAGTTATTTAACTCATTGTGCCGAACAGGAATTTATACCCGCCGCTATTTTAATTACAAGAGTAATTTCCCTGCCGGGTGAAAGATCAATCTGCACCGACCTTGGCCACAAATCAGTTGCGGCGGAAAATGAGAAATCAAAAAGAGTTTATTTTCCCGAGCACAAACATTTAATGGTAACAGCACAAAGTGAGGAACACCTGTTGTTAAACA
Source organism: Ferruginibacter sp. (assembly GCA_040003235.1). Taxonomy (GTDB): domain Bacteria; phylum Bacteroidota; class Bacteroidia; order Chitinophagales; family Chitinophagaceae; genus Ferruginibacter. Next base: position 7,550 of record JBDUCW010000159.1, read on the forward strand.
ACAATTCCGAACATATTTTTAAACCCGGCGATCTTTTATATGCTATCCCCTGGCATATTTGTCCCACTGTTGCTTTATATGATAGTGTCGTTATTATTGAAGCGGCTAAGGTTGTAACGAAATGGAAAAATATTGCAAGAGACCGGACAATAACTGTTTAAAATAAGTAAGATCAATAATTTCCACTTGCTGGCGCCCGGCCTTGAAGAATCTATTTCATTTTAACTTCTTCTATCAGATAGCCACGCTTTTTTAATTGCTCGAGAAGGCCGCAGTCGAAATACAAATGGAGTAAACCGACAGCAATGAAACAATTATTATTTTCTAAAAGTGAAGGGATCTGTTTCATCCAGTCATCATCTCTCTTTTTTATCAACTCACTGTTACCCACCACTCCTTTCAGACTTGCACTCCAGGTAGTGCTGAATTTATAATCAAGATTAAATGATGCGTATTGATTTGCCAACTGGCATTGTTCCGGATCAATATCCTTACTCCTGTATTTTTTTAAAACGGCCGGGATATTCTTTTTGAAAAATGCCCAGTCATAAACATTTGTGATCGCAGTAATCTTTTCCAATTGAAAACTATCAGTTTCAAAGTAGTATGCTTTTTTATGATCCTGATTACCCAGGTACTGTATATATTCATCCATACTTAGCGTGTCTTCATTTTTAATGCTGTTACATTTATATTTTGGGTAAAATGCCAGCAGTTTAACGTAGAGTTCACCAGGCGTAAATTTTTCTATATCTATTTTTCCATGTTTAAAGATCTCTTTAATATAATCCATATCGTCCGTTGATAAAACCAGGCCCCATCTCTCGGAGGATGGCCTTGAATTGTAATATTCCCTGGCTTTTACTCTTTCCATTTTCGTTTCCGTTATTACCACATCAGCAGCATTTATCTTTTCCTTTATCACCGGATAGCTATCGATAAATCCACTACCAATTAAATGATAGGTTCCCAGAATATAAGATGTTTTGCTGCTGTGGGTATCTGTTACTTTCCAAAGCACTGTATTTTGTGCAGAGGAACTGAACATGAAAAATGAAAGTAAGAGCGGAAGGTAAATTTGTTTATACATATGCAGTAATATTTTCAATGCTGCGTAAAACTATATTTATGCGTCTTAATAAAACCTTAAAGTGTTGTTTGTTGTTGGAGGTTTGTTGTTAGTTGTTTGAATTAGAAGAAATACATTCGTTAATCAAAACACAACCGGCAAATCTATTTGAACAGTTTTCTGTCCGTTTACAACCTCGCGTGCTTCAAAATGGAGGAATGTCTGGTTCGTTTTTTCCAGTTTCCCGATTGTAACCGTGTAATCCTTCTTATTTAAATTGCTTAAATCTTTATAATCATTGATGTCAAGCTTTTGGGGCTCATAAAATGCCCAGTCATATCCTTTCCATTTACTTTTGAAACCATTTTTTTCGCCGGCAATATTGACTGTTTTATAAAATGGGAGTTGGTATTTTTTAAATAAGACCTGGTTAGCTTTTAAATCAATCATTAATGAATTTAAATCCGAAAGCTTTCCACCTGCGTTGAAGTGAATGGTATCATGCTGTATGCTGATCGTTATATTTTCCGAACCGGATGAAACAACTTCTGTGTTATTCATGTAATCCAGTAACTCTGTATATTCTTCTTTGGTAAGACCAAAATTTGGGTGGTACGGCATTGGCTTTCCTTCGGGAATATCTTTCGCATATTCCAGGAACCAGTTATAATTGTTTTTAATAGCCAGCATGAACTTTGCCGATAATTCATCCCTTCTGGAATTAGGAGGATTTCCATCCATAATGTCGGCCCGGCTTATTCCTACAGGAAGAAGAATTTTTAAGTCTGTTGCTATATTGCCTGTTAGTTTTTTCTGACTTGTTGAAGTTGGTGAACTACCAACAAATAAAAAAAACGAAGTTATCAGGTAAAATATCTTTTTCATTATAAAGTTAAACCATGCCTTCCACTCCGATGCATATTAATTAACA
>JBDUCW010000264.1:0-2850 GCA_040003235.1 Ferruginibacter sp.
TTGCGGCTCTGCGTTAAACTCTTCTTTTTTATCACGCAAAGGCGCTAAGGTTTCGCCAAGTCGCAAAGCAAATTGTTTCTTTGCGGATCTTTGCCCCTTTGCGTTAAACTTTTCCTAGTTAAATACTTACTTCACTCAACACTTAACACACAACACTCAACACAATATCAGTATTCCCACTTTACAAATGCTTCCATTGCCGCATATTGTGTGAGGCCCAATTGTGCATATAATTTTGCGGTATTGGCATTGCGTTCTTCTGCCCTTTGCCAGAACTCACGGCTATCGCTGCCCTGGAATGGTACGCTGTCTTTCTGCGACTGATGAATAAAGATGCCATGACGTTTCTTCAGCACCTGGTCCGGGCTCATGGGAATGGCCATTTCAATTTCGGTGATATCCCATTCCTGCCAGGCGCCTTTATACAACCAGAGCCAGCAGTCATTGATCCAGGTTGCACCGGAACTTCGGATGCGTTTTAATGCTTCTATCACTACATCAAAACAAACCTTGTGCGTACCATGCGGATCTGCAAAATCGCCGGCACAATAGATCTGTTGCGGCTGTATCTCATTGAGCAGACTAACGGTCAGCAGCACGTCTTCTTCACCCATGGGATTTTTTTCTATCGTTCCTGTTTCATAAAAAGGCAGGTTCATAAAATGGATCTGCTGTTCTGATAAGCCCACATACTTACAGGTAGCTTTCGCCTCACAACGCCGGATCAATCCTTTAATAGAACGGATGGCTTCAGTATCTTTTTCAGTTGATCTTTTAGTTTTTAAAAATGCGGTCGCTTCTTCCAGTACTTTTTTACTTTTTGTTTCATCAATGTCAAACATATTTTCAAAGCCCACTGCAAAATCAATAAAGCGTGTTACAAATTCATCCGTTACTGCAATATTACCACTGGTCTGGTAGGCCACATGCACTTCATGTCCCTGGTTGTGCAACCGCATGAAAGTACCGCCCATGCTGATGATATCGTCATCCGGATGTGGTGAGAACAGGATTACTTTCTTTGGAAATGGCGTGGCTCTTTCCGGATGTTTCACATAGGTATTGTTTGCTTTACCGCCAGGCCAGCCTGTGATTGAATCACGGAGCATATAATATACTTCGAGATTGATCTCATATGCATCGCCTTTTTCCACCAGCAGATCACTCAGTCCATTATCGTTGTAATCATTGTTGGTCAGACTTAAAACAGGCTTATTCAATTTCAATGCAAGATTGATCACGGCCCTGCGGATCATGACTGCTGTCCAGTCACATTCTCCGGTCATCCATGGACGTTTGAAGCGGGTAAGTTCAGACGCTGCGCTTTCATCCAATACAAAAGTGCAGTCATCATGATTCTGCAGCAATGAAGCCGGGATATCTTCGGTATCATCTTCTTCCACTGCTTTCTGAATGACTGGTGCTTTGTTCTGGCCCCAGGCCATTAAAATTATTTTGGCTGCTTTTAAAATGGTGCTGATGCCCATGGTAATGGCCATCCGCGGTACTTCACTCATATTACCGAATTCATAACTGTTCGCCAGCCGCGTACTGTTATCTAAAGTGATCAATCTTGTTTTTGTATAAATGCCACTGCCGGGTTCATTGAAACCGATATGTCCGTTCACACCGATACCCAGTATCTGGAGATCCAGTCCCCCAGCGGCTTCTATCTGTTTTTCATATTCAACACAATGTTCTTTTACTTTATCTTTCGGGATCATACCATCGGGCAGGTGATAATTATCCGGATTTATGTCGGTGTGTTCAAATAAATTCTTGCGCATGAAATAATGATAGCTCTGCAGCGCATCTTTTTCCATGGGATAATACTGATCGAGATTAAATGTGATCACATTTTTAAAACTCAATCCTTCCTGTTTGTGCAGCCGCACAAGTTCTGCATATAAACTTTTGGGAGAAGAACCCGTGGCCAGTCCGATCACACATTTCTTTCCTTCGGTTTCTTTTTCACGGATCATTGCTGCAATCTGTGCTGCAATAAATACAGAGCCGTCTTTACTGGTAGGAAATATTTTCACCGGAATGCGTTCGAGGGAATCTGTTAAATCAATTTTTGCCATAGAGAGAAAATTATAAGTTATCAGGCCACTAAAGTGGCCAGACAACTATGATCAATAGAGTGATTCAATTATTGTTTCATTCAGGGAAATCTTCTGATTCAGCACATCCTTCTTAGAAAGACCGGTTAGCTGAAATAGTTTTTCCTGGTTACACAATGTTCCATTTCTTAGTCCTGCGTAATCCGGCCACGAAGAATATTACCATTCTGCCAGATCATTTACCAGGCCTGCTTTCAAAGGGTTTTGATGTACATACTGAAAACAGGTTGCAATATAATCAGTATTTGAAAAACTGTTTTTTAAAATTGGATTGTTGGTAAGACATTTTGCTTTGGTCTTTTGTTGAAACAGATTGCCGGTAGTTTTATTTTGGTTATTGATTGCCTTCGTGTAAGAGCTTAGTGTTTTACCAATTGTCTGTGAAAGCTGCTGCATGTTTGTTACCCTGTTCGCCATAGCAACCTCTACACAGGCCTTTATATCAGGAATAAGCATGAAATGAAAATGATTCGGCATTAAACAATAGTTCAAAATACTACAATATTTCAGCCATTCATTTCTTACTTTTTTAAGAAAAAAAAGATAGTTTTCTTCTTTAAAAAAAATCGGCTGCTTATTATTGCCACGGTTATAAACATGATATACTTCGTCAGTCTCGAAATGCATTTTCAATCTTTATTTTTCATTAAGTTTTCTGGCCACTGTTTATCATTAAGTTTTCTGGCCACTGTTTATCATTAAGTTGTCAGGCCACTTTAGTGGCCTG
>JBDUCW010000265.1:0-2848 GCA_040003235.1 Ferruginibacter sp.
TCCTGCAACAAATGATCAAGTTATTTATAATGGAACGTAAAAGTAAATAATATCTTCAAACAGCAACAGGATAAATATGCTGACGCCTTACCAGTTAGAAAATATTTTATTGAAGATCTCGCCCACCACATTATTAATGATCTCGGTGTTCCTGCTTGTTTCGGCTTCGGCAAGTGATTGCGTTGCCGGAAAATCTACATTTGTGGTGATATCTGATTCAACGATCTTCTTGTCTTCCGAAATTGCGAGATTGTTTTTAAAAATAAGATGAAACGAAACGGTGAGCCGGTTGGTACTCGCATTGCTTCCTGAAATACCGGTGGTGCTGGCGTAATAAGCAGAAACATAACCGCTGATATCATAGTGCGCATCATCGTCATTGGTCTGGCGAAGCCGCGTGGTGCCGATGATCTTCTGTTTCAGTTTTTCTGTCAGTTGCGGACTCAGTTGCGGATTCACATAAGTGGCCTTGTTCTCAAAATAATTTACGCGGAAGGTCTTTACTTCAGGAGGAACCGAAGTGTCCCGTGTAGAATATTTACAGGTGGCGCAGCCGCTGATCAATGTTACAAAAAACAGCAACGATAAAATGATTGCTGAACTGCTGATCTTAAAAGTTGAATTTGATTGTTGCATCCGGTTGGCAAATTAATTCAGAATTATTTATTTATGCTGTTAAAATCCATTTGGCTTAAATGTTCTTTCAATGATTTAATATGGAGAATAATGGCTAATTAAGTTCAGAGTTTTATCATGATTTTTTTGCCGGGAAGCCGGGAAGACGGCAAGAATACATTTCAAATTCAAACCTGTATTTGTATTCATCATCAAATCACCAAATCATCAAATCGCCAAATTATCAAAACACCAAATCAAAATCATTCTTCAATATCATATTCCTTCAGTTTCCGGTACAATGTTCTTTCGCTGATACCGAGATCCAGTGAAGCATCCCTTCGTTTACCCTTGTGTTTTTTTAAGGCCTTAATGATAAGCTCTTTTTCCTTTTCCATAATACTCAGTGATTCTTCCACTTCTTCATGATGATGAATATCGTTAATTCCCTGGTTGATATACATCGGTTGCTGCGCCTGTACGATGCCGGTAGGGCTTAGATTTTTATTATAGTCATTGCCGTTATTGTCCTGCTGATAAACGGGAGCGTGCTGCATGGCAGGATTCTGTAACATGTCGAAGAACATTTTCTTTAATTCATTTACGTCTTTCTTCATGTCAAAGAAAAGTTTATAAAGAATTTCTCTTTCATTGGCGAATTCAGTCTGGCTGACACTTCCGCTGCCGCCAACGAGTACGGGCAACCGGTTAAAATTATTTTCCGGAAGAAAACCTGCCAGGTTTTTTTCAGAAATATTTTTGTCTTTGGATAATACAGATATCTGCTCTGCAATATTTTTCAGTTCCCGCACATTGCCGGGCCAGGTATAATTCATTAAAAGTTCTCTTGCTGCATCATCAAGCTGCACCGGTGTTGTTTTATAACGTTCTGCAAAATCAACGGCAAACTTTCTGAAGAGTAAAGGAATGTCTTCTTTTCTTTCTCTTAAAGAAGGGACCCTGATCGGAACGGTATTGAGCCTGTAATAAAGATCTTCACGGAAACGCCCGTTCTGCGCAGCTTCCAGCAGTTCTTTGTTGGTGGCTGCAACAACACGCACATCAGTTTTCTGCACTTTACTGCTGCCTACGCGGATATATTCACCGGCTTCGAGTACACGCAGTAATCTTGCCTGTGTACCCAATGGCAGTTCACCGATCTCATCTAAAAAAATAGTACCGCCATTCACCGTTTCGAAATAACCTTTGCGACTGTCAACCGCACCGGTGAAGGAACCTTTTTCATGGCCAAACAATTCGCTGTCGATCGTGCCTTCAGGAATGGCACCGCAGTTCACAGCAATAAAAGGATTGTGTTTGCGGTTGGAAAGTGCATGAATGATCTGGGAAAAACTTTCTTTACCTACACCGCTTTCACCAAAGATCAATACGCTCAGGTCGGTTGTAGAAACCTGCACCGCAGTATCCAGCGCATGATTGAGTGTGGATGAATTACCGATGATGCCGAAACGATTCTTTATCTGTTGAAGATCCATTAAGTTGTAAGTTGTAAGTTATACGTTTTAAGTTGAATGCAGTGATTGGATATTGAAAATTGAGCGTTGATTATTGAATATTTTTCCAGAAATAATCATGGTATTGCCTAATGAAAAAGCACAGCAAAGGAAAAAATTATCAATTATCCATTATCAATTATCCATTAAAATGATTTCTCCCAACAAGGTTGCACTTGTGCATTCCAAAACTTTCACCATTACATAATCTGCTTTATTTAAGTCATAATCTCCTTTCGGGAAAACAATGAGTTTGTTCTGGTCATTTCTTCCTGCCCAGTGTTCAGCACTTTTTTTACTGTCGCCTTCTATCAGCACTTTATATGTTTTACCAAGATCTTTTTCCATGCTCAGCAAAGCATTGCGCCGGTGCAACGCCACCATTTCTTCCAGTCTCCGCTTCTTGGTCTCTTCCGGCACATCATCTTCAAACCTGCGTGCAGCCAGTGTTCCGGGCCTTTCGCTGTAGAAATACATATATGCAAGATCATATTTACAATGATCAAACAGGGTCAGTGTATCCTGGTGATCTTCTTCCGTTTCCGTACAGAACCCGGTAATGATATCGGTACTCAACCCGCAATCCGGTATCAGTTCCCGGATACGTTCTACTTTGCTTAAATACCATTCTCTTGAATAAGTTCTGTTCATCATCTGCAAAATCCTGCTGCTGCCGCTCTGTACAGGGAGATGAATATAATTGCAGATATTTTCATATT
>JBDUCW010000266.1:0-2817 GCA_040003235.1 Ferruginibacter sp.
TGGAGAAAACACTCACAATAATAAATGGTTGCAGAGAACATAATCATAAATATCAGAAGATGTTTTATGAAAACTATCGTGCGTTTGCGCTAAAAACTGTGTTTCGATATATCTACAATTACGAGGAAGCGTCTGAAGTAGCCAACGATGGATTTGTAAAATTCTTTTTAAGCATAGAAAAATTCCGGGTGGAAAACGAGGCTGATACGGATAAACTTTTGAACGGGTGGCTAAAGAGAATTATGATCAATACATCAATTGATCTTTTGCGCAAAAAAATGTTATTGCCTGAAATAGGCGGCATCCCTGATTATGTTTGGGAAGTCAAAGACAAAAGCGCATCTGCTGATAAAATGCTTATTTACAAAGAGCTGATAAATCTTGTAAAGAAATTGCCACCATCATACCGGATTGTTTTTAACATGCACGTAATAGATGGTTACACCCATATAGAAATTGCAGAGACGTTGGGAATACCTGTCGGAACATCAAAGTCCAATTTGCTAAGGGCAAAGGCACTGATGCAAAAATATTTAAACGAAAAAGAAGAGCTTACAGAATGCAGCATTTAGAAAACGATATGGATGAATTGTTTCAAAGGGCAGCCGAAAATTATCCGCTGAAAAAAGGCGAAGGTGATTGGGAAAGTATTGCTAAAAGAATTGCTGATAAATCCAACCCTCCCACAACCGTAGCAGTATCGAAAAGTAATGGGCGAAAAAAAATCACTGCTCTTCTCTTATTGTTATTCATTGGCGTTGTTAGTTGGTTTATATTTCAACATTATCAACAACGAACTGACGTTGTGCCCGGTAAAAATGTGTTGGCCAGGAATGTCAAAGAAGAAAGTAAAACTTCCACACCGGAAAAAAACAAATTGGGCAGTGCTGACAAGAATACGTTCGTAGTTGCTGATGAAAAAGATAAAAGCAGTCACCACAATAGCATTGGTTTAGCTGGCAACAATACCACCGATGCAGAAAAAGGAAAAACAATCAGAGCGGCTAGCACGGGTATTAGAAATGTGAACCCGGGGATAGAAAAAAGTTTGACAGGTGAAACTTACAATAATGAAAGTTCAATAAAGCCTGAAAATAAGTATTCTCCTGAAGCCAATAGAAATAAGGTAAATAATAATAATAATCCGGCGGAAAATACAATTAGCAAAGAAGAAATTATATCAAAAAATAAGGAGTTAAGGGAAGAGCTAAGCGCTGTTGAAAATGCGGAGGATGCGGCAGTTCATAATGAAAAAAAGAATGACAAGGCATTACAAAATCCTCAAAAGAAAAAAGGGATGTATGTTGGTGTTGTTGCCGGACCGGACTTTAGTAAAGTTCATTCGGGTTCATTTGATCACTCTGGTGTAAACGCAGGTATAGTTGCGGGTTACAGGTTTGATAAAAACATATCGCTGGAATCGGGAATTATATTTGACAAGAAATATTACACAAGTGAGGGAAAAAATTTCAGCATGGATAAAATTGGATCTACCATGCCATCCGGAATGGTCATAAATAATCTTGAGAGCAACAGTTCATTCATAGAAATTCCTTTGAAAGTAAAGTTTGATTTTTTTACAAAAAGAAATAATGATCTGTTTATTGCGGGTGGTGTGTCTGCGTATATAATTACAAGAGAGCAGAATATGTATCACGTCACTTTTAATGGCGATAATAAAGATATACTGAGTATCTACGAAAAAAATAGCTATGGATTGCCCGCGGTTGCAAACCTTAGTTTAGGATATGAAAAAAATGTTTCTAAAAGCTTTGATCTAAGAATAGAGCCTTACCTGAGAATTCCTTTAAGAGGTATGGGAGTAGGCAGTTTGCCAGTTACAAGTGCTGGTTTGCAAATCGGTATAATTGGCCGGTTGAAATAACAATTATTTACGTGTACCGGTAACCGGTAGAGGAAAAAAATTCCTAAAAAGGATAGAAGTAGAGGTATGTGGCATAGCTAAAAACTTTTGAACACAACTGTTATTCAATATAATTTCTTAAATCTTAAAAACGTAAAAAATGAAAAAGATCACTTTCTTAAAAGCATCGTTGGCCGCTGTAGTTCTGCTTGTTGCCAGTTCGTGTAATAAAAATGCAGATAAAAATCTTTCTCCCGCAGCGCAGCCAAAAGTACTGACTGAACAAATGATGTCGGAAAATGGCGCTAATCCTGATGAAGTGGCTGTAAGAGAGCGCGGAGCTGCAAATGCAGAGACAAATGGCTCAGTCACTCAAGGCCAGGAGCATTATTTGTATACAGAAACTAATGCCGCCGCGGGTAACGAGATTGCAATTTATGGAATTAAAGCTGACGGATCGCTCATGCACAGAGGGAACATTGCTTCTGGTGGCAACGGAACCGGCATGGGATTGGGCTCACAGGGTGCATTGACTATGGATAAGACGCACAGTTGGCTTTTTGCTGTTAATGCAGGCAGCAATTCTGTATCATCTTTTAAAATAAATTTTGATGGAAGCCTTACATTAGCGTACACCGCGAAATCAGGCGGAAAAATGCCCAATAGCCTCACTGTTCATGGCAATTTACTTTATGTATTGAATCACGGAAGCGATAACATCAGCGGATATTGGGTTGGTGCAGATGGCAGCATGACGCATATTGAGGGAACCAAACACCTAAGCGCAACAGCCGTAGATGCTCCGCAAATTTCATTTTCACCAGACGGTTCATGGATAATAGTAACAGAAAAAGCTACCAACATTATAGGCACTTTCTATGTAAATAGTAATGGCTCCGTGAATGATGGCATCTTTACAACTTCTGTTGGCCCAACTCCTTTTGGTTTCGATT
>JBDUCW010000160.1:0-9423 GCA_040003235.1 Ferruginibacter sp.
AAATAATTGATATAAAGCTGTTTTAAACGTTGTTTCGAATGCTCATCCAGGTCGTGGAAAGAACTCGTTTGCTCCATATTGATACGAAAATGATATTGCTGCATTTGCGATCCTTCTTCTTCAAAAAATATCACATTGCTGATCATATCAAACAAGCCATATTTGATCAAATGATTTTGCGGTGAATCCGGTAACCGGCTAAAATAATGTTCCACTTTTCTTTGCGTATCAAAATCAGGCTTCAATTGAAAGGTGCCGTCGTTCCAGAAGAGAAAATGATCCTTTACATAAGGCGCTTCAACGCTAAACCTTTCATTTACTACATGGTCGGGAATATACGGCTTGCAATAACGGTGATGCTGAAACGAAATGGCCTGCTGGTACAGTTCATTGATATGAACGGGGATAGCTGGAACAAATTTTCCCATGATACCTTCCACCGCATTTAATGGAATACTCCAGATGCGAAAAAATCCAAGGATATGATCGATCCGGAAGGCGTCAAAATATTCGCTCATCTGTTCAAAACGTTTGCGCCACCAGGCAAAACCATCTTCCTGCATTTTTTTCCAGTTATAAGTAGGGAAACCCCAGTTCTGTCCTTTTACTGCAAAATCATCAGGTGGTGCACCAGCCTGGGCTTCCATATGATAAAGATCCGGATCGGTCCATGCATCACAACCATAACGGTATACGCCAATCGGAATATCACCTTTTACAACGATGCCATTTTTATGCGCATAAGAAGTTGCATCTTTTAACTGCAGGTGCAGGTGATACTGCATAAAATAATGCAATGCGATCTCATCGTAATGATTTTGGGAAGGACTTACCAGCTTTTGTACCGCGTTCTCGTCATAACTGCTGTTGCTCTTCCATTTGGTAAAATCGGGGGTTGCATATTTATCACGCAGAAAACAAAATGCTGCATAAGGCACGAGCCAATGCCGGTTCATTTCAAAGAAAAGAAAATAGGCCGGATCATTTTTAAAAATTTCTTTCTGTACCTCGAATAATTCTTTTATTGCATTCAGTTTAAATTTCATTACCTGCCCGTAATCCAGTTCAGGGGCCAGATTCAGTTGTTTTTGTTTTTTAGCCAATGCTTTTATAATCGGCGCATGTTCTTTACCCGCAATCAGATTGAGATTGAGATACAATGGATGCAAGGCAAATGCAGAGATGGCTGCATAAGGATAAGAATCGGCAATGCTGTGTGTGGCAGTTGTATCGTTCAATGGCAGCAGCTGGATCATTTTTAAACCAGTAGCCTTTGCCCAATCCACCAATAATTTTATATCAGAAAATTCGCCGGTACCAAAACTGTTTTTTGATTTCAAACTGAAAACAGGAATTGCAACACCTGCGGCTTTCCAGGTGCTATTCGGTAAAAATGCAAATCCATCATGTACCAGTACGATCCTGTTTGCAGAAGCGTCTGTATGAAGCGTTCTGCTGTTGCCATTTTCAAACTGAGTTATTTTTTTTTCTTTGGTATTGTAAACCGCATACCTGTAATTGACCGGAAAATTTTCTGCTGCAAGATCGATGCGTACAGTAAACCAGTTGCAGTTCAACTGCATCATTGCGGGTTCATTGGGCGACCATCCAGAAGAAGTATTGGCCGGTCCGCAAATACAGATCACTTCATCAGGTTTTAACAAAGGAGCTTTTACGCGGAACTCATGTGAGTATTTTTTAAGACCTGCTTTCTTTGATGCATTTTTTCTGGCAAGCAGTATTTCCTGGAAAGCCTTTGTATAAAAAGCATTTTCTATTTCGCCGGCATGATTCCATGTATCACAGCATGTTAGTGTGGCTGCATTGTTTTCTTTCAGAAAAATGATGCGGTCGTTACCCCACTCAAAAACACGGTCCCCATTTTCTTCATGAAGTATATATTGGTAAGTAAGTTCATCCTGTTCTTTGTGATGTGCCACTTCAACAGATCCATGCCAGTATTCATTATTAAAATATTGAAGCGGAAAAGTTTTCTCAGTATCTCCATTGCCCAATGCTTCTGCATTACCACTTACAGACAGCGATTGTCCATAGCGGGTAGAAAACCGGATAAAAAATTCGATCAGCATGCTTTAAAGCCTTTAAGAAACGGCAATTTAAGACCTTTAGCTCGAAAATGTAATAAATACACATTAAAAATCAATACAAAAAAAGGTATGCTGATTTGCGGGACGAAATGTTTTGTATTACATTTGCTGAAATTTTAAAAGATGGAAACAACTAAAAAAAGAACCGGCTTATTCTGGATATTATTTTTACTTTCAGTAGTTATATTTTTTGTAGTGTATTATTCCCCCATCGGTGCTTTTGTTTCCCTGGTACTTCCTTTTAATGTTACTTTTTTGGCAAAGGCATTGGATTTAATTTAAATGAATTTTTTTGATGATAGAAAAAGCCCCGGATTACTTCGGGGCTTTTTTATTTTATGTATAATATTCCAAGTTGCAAATTATTACTTACAACTTACTACCTATAACTTGTTCTTAAAATAAGTCAGCGCTCCTGTCGGACATTTATTTACCTGGTCAATAATTTTTTCTGTATCAGTTCCATGTATATTGGTCCAGGGCTTTGCTTTCAGATCAAATACCTCCGGTAATTGTGTAACACATCTTCCTGAATGCTGACAGAATTCAGGTTTCCATACAACTGTAATTTCATCATTGCTGTAATTAATTTTTGTGCCTTCCGGTTCTGTATCTCTTAAAACAAATGTGCGTACTTTAATATCAGTTTCCAATATCCTGGAGATGGGACAGTTCTTTGCGATCTCAAGTAATTTTGTTTTTTGCTCATTGTCAACCCCACTTAAGAAAACAATATCACGGTCAAGGAAGGTTGTTGTTTTATCACCGGTCATGCTTTGAAAAAGATTTACATTCACAGCGATCTCGGGGATGTTCCATTCTTTCCGATCAATATACATCCGCAATGTAATGAGCGTGCAGGAAGCCAGTGAAGACAACAGCAATGTATAAGGATCGGGACCTGTATCATTACCGCCGGCGCTCACCGGTTCATCTGCAATAAATTTTCCATTCCGCCATTCGATCGTACATTGGTATTTTGTTGTACCGATTGTTCCGTGTAGGGGCTTTTCTAATTTGTAATGCATGGGAGAAGTTTTAAGTTGTATGTTTTACGTTATACGTGGAGTATTCAATTCGTGACCTTAATTTTTTATTCAAAAAATGCAATTTGGCTTAATTGACTTTAAAATAAAATTAAAAGTATTATAACTTTTGAACTCAGACTTAAAACGTAAAACGTACAACGTATTACTTAAGCAGTTACTTCTTCAACAGCCGCTCTCATCAACTGAACTTCGCAACTGATATTTACTGTTTCTGAAACCAATACACCACCTGCTTCCAGTGCTGCATTCCAGGTAAGTCCCCAGTCTTTACGGTTAATTTTTCCATTGATGGTAAAGCCTGCTTTTTCATTTCCCCATGGATCTTTTGCAACACCACCAAATTCCACATCCAGTTTTATTTTTTTAGTAATGCCTTTAATCGTGAGATTGCCCCAGAGTTCATAACTTCCGTCACTGTCTACATTCTCGAATGTGTTGGCAACAAAAGTAATTTCTTTATGATTTTCTACATCGAAGAAGTCGGCACCCTTTAAATGACCATCACGTTTTTCATCACCCGTAGTTACTGATGCAGGATTCATCCAGAAATCTATTTCTGCCGACATAAAATCATCGCCTGTAGTATATATGCTGGCTTCAAATTCACTGAAGCTGCCTTTCACATTGGTGATCATCAGGTGTTTTACTTTAAAAGCGATCTCGCTGTGCGAAGGATCAATAACCCATTTTGTTTTTACCGGAGTTGTCATTGTTTTAATTTTAAGATTTGATATGTTTAATTTTATTGTTTATGCTGCAAGTTCACCGAATTTTCCGCTGTTCACGTCATCAATGGCCTGCTGTATTTCTTCAACAGTATTCATTACAAACGGACCGTATGCTGCAACCGGTTCGTTGATCGGTTCTCCTGCGAGTAACAACAGTTTGCTGTTTTTGTTGGCTTTGATCTTTACTTCACCTGATTCGTTACTGAACTGAATATAGTTGTTGACGGGCGCATGACGCTCATCATTTATGATCACATCGCCTTCTATTACCAGGAGTCCTGCATTATAATCAGCAGGTAAGTTGATTGATGCTTCGCCGTTTTCATTCAAACGTATATCATACATTTCTACAGGTGAATGCGTAAGTGCCGGTCCTTTTATTCCTTTGTAGGATCCCGCAATAACGAATACAGTACCACCGTTATCATCAAGTTTTACGGCTGCCTTATCTGAATGCAGAATGCCCTGGTAAGCCGGTGCGATCATTTTATCTTTCTTTGGAAGATTAACCCATATCTGTACCATTTGGAAAGGGCCGCCTTTTGCAGCGTAGTTTTTTTCATGATATTCTTTATGCAGTACACCACTGCCTGCGGTCATCCATTGCACATCATCGGCATCGATCACACCGCTGTGACCGGCACTGTCGTGATGGGCAACGCTGCCTTTGTAAGCGATGGTAACGGTTTCGAATCCACGATGTGGATGTACACCCACGCCTCTTGGCTTATCAGTTGCAGGAAAATTGACTTCCACATTATAATCGAGTAAAAAAAACGGGCTCATTCTTTTATTGATTCCCTGGCCGCCCGGATTGTAGTTCACTACCCTGAAACCATCGCCCACCATGTGTGCAGTTGAGGGTTTCAGTATTTCTTCTATTGATCTGTATTGTTTCATTGTTATTGATTTTTTAAATGATTGTTGTTAAACTGTAATTGCTTTCCATTCAGGGTGTCGCAAAATATAAGCTGCGACGAAAGGACAGGAAGCAATTATCTGCAGGTGATTTGTTTTACAATACTGTAATGTTTTTTCAACAAGCGCCTTGCCTGCTCCTTTTCCTTCGAGCGATGCAGGCACTTCGGTATGGTAGAGATCCAGAATATTTTCATTTACTGATCTGTAAAGAATGAAAGCAACAACGCCTTCTACTTCCAGTTCAAATCTTTTTTTGGATTCATTTCTTACCAGTTCAAGTACATCGTAATTCATAATATCCCTGTTTGTTTATAATGCAAATCTACTCCATGCTGATACCGCCTTCCAATAATGTAGGTTAAGAAATTTACTTAATGTAGATTAGGCACGAAGTACAAAGATTTTTGCCACGAATTGCACGGATTAACACGAATGAAGAGTAGCTTAATTAAAGTAAAATTTATTAATCATCTCGCTTATTTCATTTCAGTCAACTGTCAACTCTTCAATAACTGGCTGCGCATTTTGCTGAAGAATTCCGGCGTAACGCCGAGGTAGGAAGCGATCTGTGCCTGTGGCAGGCGTTCTGCAAAAAAAGGATATTTGTCTTTGAAAAATTGGTAACGTTCGGCCGCTGAAAAACAACTGTTCTGTATGATCCGCTGCTGATGAGCGATGAATGCATTCTCCATCAGTATTCTTGTAAAGTGTTCGTACTTTGGAATTTTTTCATACAGCATGTCGCTGTCATCCCGGGAGATCATTAATATTTCAGAATCTTCCAATGCATCAACATTCATCAGACTGGGCGTACGACGGTTAAAACTTTCTATATCGCCGATCCACCAATTCTCTACAGCAAACTGAAATACATGTTCCCCACCATTCTTATCAATACCGAATGAACGCAGGCAGCCTTTCACCACAAACGAAGCGTACTTACATACATCGCCTTCCTGAAACAGGAATTGCTTTTTTTTAATTTTCCTGTGTTTGAAAAGAGAAACATACAAACTACTTTCTTCATCTGTCAGTTCAATGTGCTTTTTAATATATTGCAGTAGTATATCTGTCGCCATAGAAATTTTATTTTTCCGATTCTCAGATAAGGTATGATTTTTTCTGAAAATTGTATCCGTTTTATTTTTCCAGAATTAATATTAAAGAAATGCTGATGTACTATTTTGAAAATATATCACACCCACTCAATTATAAATATCCGGTTCCTTATAAAAAAAGGCAGACCCGGAAGTCTGCCTGCAAAAGAAATAAATTGAAGCAATTATTATTGAATAAATAATTTACCGTTTACGGTTTGTACAAAATGTTTTTTAAAGAAGAAGCAATCGAATCAAAGGGTATTGATTGGTATTTACATATGGTGATCTTCTAAATTCTGTATTCAGATACTCATTAATTGTATTGCCATTTCCTCAGAAATCCGCTTGCCTGCTTCATTTGACGCTGGCGGTTCCATAAATCTACGGAGCCAAATTTTCTGTTCTCATTCGCTTGTTGCGTTGCAACTGTTTCTTTTGTTTCTGCAGTTAAATCCTGCAGTTCTTCTGTTGCCATCTCTATACAGGAGGGCATGACTTGTCCTTTCATAATCATCTATGTTTTAAAATTTACAATACGTTGTTTGTGCAGAGCAGAAAATGAAGTTATAAAAACCAATTTTGCAGATAAATCCTTCAGGTGAAACCTTCGAAGTATTGACTATGCTCTGTTTCGAGATGCAAAGATAGCCATTATATATTTTCCTTCCAAACGATTTGGTTCTGTAATTAGTGAACGGCTGCATTTGATGTTTGTACGGTGGAAATAGATGATTTAATAGTTGAAGTGTCTGCAAATGTTTCTCGTTTCTGATTCGTAGTTGGTTCATTGCCCGTTATTGTATAGTAGAATTCTTTCTGGAGTATTCTGAAATTGAGAATAATAATTTTATACCCGATAAACGTTTAGATAATTTGCAGAAAAATAAAGCCCCAATTATAACAACGAGAAACGCCCTTAACGAGAAACGAGAGACAAGAAACAAATGTGTACCGCACAAAAAAAGAAGGAACATCTTACGACATTCCTTCTTTTTTCATATCGACAAATATGATTAATCTTTCTTTACAACTCCGCCGTCGCCAATCATTGTATTCATTACTTTAACGGCTTCGTCAATATAAATATCATCTCCAAGCCTTTTCAGCCATTGTTTATTTTTTTCTTCCTTATCCTTATCGGTAGAATTTTTTACAACATCCGCTTCTGTATTTTTTACATCAAGATCCTGTGCAAGACGATAAAGATTATCCAGTTGCTTATAGGTTGCTTTAAAAAGTTTTTGTGAAGCTCTGTACTTATCAATATTCAATGACACTTCTTTTTCACTTTCGTTTTGCAGCCATTGCACATCACTGCTGATCAAATGAAAGGTATTATTGTTCCTGATCTGGTCGCTCGCTTCTTTTACAATAGCGCCGGCATTATAAGGAGCGGTCCATGTTTTATAATCTGCTTTTTCTATTTCATCCCATGGAAGTGCGGCAGGATTATCTTTTTCTCTGAACTTAAGAAATTCGAGCCTGTCGGGAATTACGATATCCGGAGTAACGCCTTTCAACTGGGTTGCATCGCCATTGATACGGTAAAACTTTTGAAGTGTTAATTTAACTGCGCCAAGATCTTCGGTTTTCTTATTCCCGAATAATGGATTGTCTGCATCCGGATTCAAAGATATATTGCGTTGAACAGTTCCCTTGCCATAGGTACTGCTGCTGCCAATCACAATACCTCTTTTATAATCCTGTATTGCAGCTGCAAATATTTCTGAGGCCGAGGCGCTGTTCTCATTTACCATAACGGTAAGGGGACCACTATACAAAACACTTTTATCTTTATCTTTCCAGGTATAAGGTTTTTCATCCCTGCTTTTCACCTGAACGATTGGGCCATCTTCTATAAAAAGTCCGGCTATCTGAACTACATCCGGTAAAGATCCACCGCCGTTATCGCGAAGATCGAGTACAATGCCTTCTACGTTTTCAGCTTTTAATTTTTCAACTTCTTTTGCAATATCAGCAGCACTTTTCGCGCCGTTGGGATGTTCGAAATCGTTATAAAATTCCGGAAGATAAATATAACCTACTTTATGTTTACCGTTGATGATGGCGCTTTTTGCAAAAGTGTCATCCAGTTTTATTTCATCTCTTGTGAGTGCTATTACTTTAATAGAGCCATCCGTTTTTTTAACAGTAAGCCTCACTTCAGAACCTTTTTCAGCACCGCGGATCAGTTTAACAGCATCGGTTGTTGCATAGCCTGTTACATCAACCGGTTCGCCTTTACCCTGCGCAATTTTTAATATCTCATCGTTTTCTTTTAGCTCGCCATCTTTCCAGGCAGGGCCGCCGGATACAAGACTGGCGATCTTTATTTTACCATCGTCTTCTTTCAACTGGGCACCGATTCCATAAAACCTTCCGCTCATTGTTTCAGTAAAAGAACGCAGATCTACCGGAGGAAAATAATCTGTATGCGGATCCATACTTCCTGTAATTGCATTTACAAAAACACTGAATATCTCATCTTTATTTTCCCTGCTTTTGCGGGTATTAAAATAACGAC
The DNA here is from genome assembly GCA_040003235.1 of Ferruginibacter sp. GTDB lineage: Bacteria > Bacteroidota > Bacteroidia > Chitinophagales > Chitinophagaceae > Ferruginibacter. The sequence goes on from JBDUCW010000160.1 coordinate 8,431, forward strand.
CTATCTGTTTGCGTACCTGGTCTCTTGCTTCTCTTTCAAGTGTAGAATCTGCTTTTGATACAAAATCTTTTTTACTCTGGTTTTTCTCACGGTCATCCTGTGCAGCAACATACCTGTCGAGCACCATATATTTCAGCCGTTTGGTCCAGTAATTTTTACGGTCTTCTTCTGTTTTGGGATAACCGAGTTTATCTCCATCCAACTGCACAGATTCGTTGATTGTAAAATCAAAAGGCTTTGAAAGAATATTGGTATAATATTCAGATGCTTCGTTTAATCTTTTTATGTAAACATCATTAATGGTAAAAAAAGATTCGATCTCAGTTCCGTGGATCTCATCATCAATCTTAGTCTCGTATTTTTTAAACGCATCAATATCGCTTTGGAGGAAAATACTTTTATCGCCATCTATATCATCTTCAAATTTTTTCAGTACCAGCTTTGAAAAATCGTCGTTGATTTTCCGCGGGCTGAAATGACCTTCTTCCAATAATAATCCAACGTTCCGGAGAACTTTCCCATACTTGGTTTTAGGATTATCATTTCCATCAATATCGCTTCTTCCCTGTGTTTTAAAGGCAATGAATAAACTGGCAGCGGTAAACACCAGCATCACCGGCAAAAATTTTTTACTCATAATAAACTGCTGAATTTTAAGCATAATGTAAAAATAACGTAAAATAGTATCTGAATATTTGATTAACAACTGCTTTGCCACTAATGTTTTCTTAAAATTACATGAATGGTAGCAAGGTCATTTTTAAGTTATTGTGAAGAAAAAATAAAGTAAAAATTAAAAAATCAGATCTTTTATCCTCCATAAAATTGTACCAACTTTAAAACGAAGCCATCCAGCTTTTGCAAAACCATATTAATTCATCCTGGTTTGTTTGTATTTGCTTCGGGTTTTGTTCGGACTTTGTTCGGGATTGTTCGGTAATTGCCGAACAATCCCGAAGGATCCCCGAACAAAACCCGAAAAAAATATGATGA
>JBDUCW010000267.1:0-2800 GCA_040003235.1 Ferruginibacter sp.
CCTCGCCGTTGGTATTCGTGCGATGGGGTTTTGCAGCATAGCAATCACCAGCAACTCTTAGGGACGTATAAATTTGAAACTGCACTTTATAGTGCATACAGTTAAACATGAATGGCTTTCTAAAACATTGGATGGAATAAAGGAATTGAAGCACTGGCTTCTAACTGATGGTGATGCGGTACGCAAATAGACATGTGAAACACCAGCAACGGCGATCTTTAATTTTGGTAGAAATTTTTGAAGGAGAGGAACACCAGGGAAGTAAAAATGTTTGGTGAGAGACGAACCATCGCGTGGGAATTCAGTAAAACGATTTAAAATTCAGCATTAGTAATGGTTGCCGAATACACTCCCTTTTCAAAAGCCCAATTATTATTTTTCAAATAGTCACGTTTTGATTGTAATTGTCCCTTTGTTACAGTAAAAATGACTAAGTCCTTATTTACATCGCGGGAATATGGACCTTTTGAACCTTCAATACCATGCTCCGTCATAAAAAGAATTCTTGTATCGTATTTCGTCAATTTAAAAACAGAGTCAATCCTCGATGTTTTCATTTTAACGTCAACAGTAGTGTCGGATGAATTTGTTACAGAATACGAATAAGTATAAGCATATTCGCAAGAGCTTAACAGTCCAACCGATAATAGAATAAAAATTATTATTTTGAGGTTCATGTTGTCTCGTCTTGGTTGCATATAATTATTTAGTATTGCCGCAGGCACTGGATTTTTTGCTGGTCAAGCCCCCGGCACTGCAGTTGATTGAAAACTTAAAGTACAGATAACAACAAAAAGCCAATAGATATTCGTCCGCCTGAACCACTGCTGATAGCGAAACTATGGCCGATTGTTGCAACGCCCAACCCTGCATGCAGCATTTACAGTACTAAACTAATTCCGAATAAAATATTTATTGAACTAAATGTCTGCTTGCCATTTGCCGTAGTCATTGTTTGTTGAATTGAATAAGCAGGCGAACCAGACGTTCCTTTTGTAGTCGTCAATGTTGATTTGATGTCCTTGAATTCCAGGGAACTTGTTCCGCAATAATCCAAAGCCGCGAATAGAAATACTTTCTTTGTCAACGAATAATTAATACCGCCGCCAATGGTATAAATAAGTCCAATTCCTGAGCTTTTACTTTGTTCTATTATTGCTGTTGCAGTGTCTGTCACACTGCTGCCTTTTAAAAGTGGTGATGATGCATATACTGCCCCGACTGTTGCTTTTATCGTTGGCGACAATTTGTTTTGTCCGGATGTTGAAAATTCTTTCAAAGCTCCAACTTGTAATGAACCAAGTAGCCACGATTTTTTTTCGAAATGCCAGTTTGGATAAACTGCGTAATTTGTTTGCGAAGGGGGATGGTTAGGGTCTGAACCAAAGGAGAAACCTTGATATATTTTTGCTGTTGAGAAAGTAGTTTCAAAAGCATTTGTATTAATGGGGTTTCTTTGCCCTGATAAACTAACAACGAATTTCCAGTTTTTTGAAAAAGGATGTAAGTAAGAAGCAGAAATAGCCTCACCTGGTTTAGCAAAGCCAGATGTATTATCAAGGAAATCCGTGTTTGCGAATTTACCAATGACAAAGGCAGGTCCAAATGAAAAAGAAATTTCACTTTTTTTATGCTCCTGAGCAAATGTCATAATTGCATGAAAGAGGAGGGGAAATATTATAAATGATATTTTTTTCATGTAAAATTTTATAAAGCTAATATAGGCTTGTTCTTACCAGCATCGACACCTTTTTAATTTTGATAGAAGTTTTTGAAGAAGAGTAAGAAAACAAGGGCAGGAAAGAGAATTATTGTTCTGTATCTGCTTTTGAGAACTCCTTTTTAAATACATAATGATATACCATAGGGCCGCTTCCTGCAGTAACCGGGAAAGCATTCACTAATTTCCAACTCATTTTTCCTAAATAATTAATGGCATCTATAACTGAATTAAATTTTTTCAGTTTTCCTTCCTCATCTTTTAGCCTGTGATCTTTCCAAAGACTTCTCTCTTCCCCATAATCAATGTCTATTGTTACCTTATTACTCAAAATTCTGCCAGTTGCAATAACCTCACAATATTGCTCAACTTTTGCAGTGTCTTGCGAAAAACAGCTCAAAGAGATAAATAAAAAAAGTATAGAAATAATCTTTTTCATTGTTTAGATTTTTAATTAAAATATTTCTGATCGCCTTTATTAAATATAGTTATAAATTCCATTGCCTTTTCTTTCCTTTCCTCAATAGCCATTTCTACAGCTTGTTTCCACGTCATTTTGTGTCAGACGTTCCTCCTTTTGAGTTATAACAAAGGCATCAAGCCGACCTAATTTTGTGTTATCAAAAATGCAATTATAAAGATGTCACAAAAAGCAAAACTTAAAAGAAGCATTATAAACAAGTACTTACTGGCAAGTACCTGGCCGATCATAAAAGCCACTTTAAAAGAGCCTTTTATGAAAAAGATCAAAGGCAAGGATTTCTTTACACCAACAATGCTGCAGGCATTTACCGAAAGAATCAATTTGCTTGCTCCAAAATCCCAAAGGCAATGGGGCACTATGACACCTGATCAAATGCTGCATCATCTTAATTTGGCTACGGGAAGTGCATTGGGATATTTTGACCTTCCTGACGAAAGTTATCTGATGTCAAGAACAATATCAAAATGGATATTGGTTGACTTCCTTTCAGAGCAACCAAAAGGATTGCAAATACCCCTAAATTTTAAAATACAGCCAACCCAACATTTTGACTTTGAGTACGAGAAAAAATTGCTGATTGAAATAATCAATAAAGC
>JBDUCW010000268.1:0-2796 GCA_040003235.1 Ferruginibacter sp.
AGGTAGCATTAAAAAATTGTCTCTGAAATGCCTTGCCGCATTCCTGTATTGGTGACTAAAATCCATCTAGTAAATTCACTAAGGAAACAATCATTGAACCGTTGAATATAAATTCTACATTGCAGGATCGAAGGTTATTATGATTGTCAAAAAATTCAGCTTGCCAAAAAGAAAGACATACCTGGTTTATTGCTGCACATTTATATTGATATGTTTAACTGCCTGTACATATAAGAATGCCCGAAAAAAATATATTATAGGCTTTTCCCAATGCGTTGAATCGGACCAATGGAGAAAAACGATGTTGGAAGAAATGAAGAGAGAATTGTCTTTTCACGAAAATGTAGACTTTATCTATATGCAGGCCGATGGAAACAGCCAGAAACAAATTGGCCAGGTAAAGGAATTGCTAAAAAAAAATATAGACCTATTAATCATCTCGCCCAATGAAGCAGAGCCGCTGACACCTGTTGTGGAGGAAACCCTTAAAGAAAAAATCCCGGTAATTGTTGTGGATCGAAAAATTGCCACTCCTTTTTATACCGCCTATGTTGGTGGCAACAACTATGAAATCGGGAAACTCGCCGGGGAATATGCTTTGCAGCTACTGAAACCCGGTAGTAAGATTTTGGAAATTACCGGGTTACCAAAATCATCGCCGGCGATTGAACGAAGTAAAGGGTTTGATGATGCACTTAAAAATAGTCGCGATATCACAATCATCAGCAGGTTGAACGGCGAATGGTTAAAAGAAAAAGCAAAAGCCGCACTGGCGAAGGTGGTGGATCAATATCCTCGCATCGATCTTGTATTCGCTCATAATGAAATGATGGCGCAGGGCGCAAGTGAAGTATATGATGAAAAACACATCATCAAAAAGCCAAAAATAATTGGAGTGGATGGACTGCCGGGCAGGGGGATAGAGTTCGTAACCAACCGGCAAATCACTGCCACGATGTTATATCCTACCGGTGGCGAGGAATCTATCCGGATAGCACTAAAAATCCTGAAAGGAGAAAAATTTCAAAAGGAAAATATTCTTCAAACAACTGTCATTGATTCAACAAATGTTAGGGTAATGCAGTTGCAGGTAGCGAAAATAGGCACACAGCAGCAGGATATACAACAACAGGATACCAAACTCAGGGAACAGAAAAGAATGTATAATAACCAGCGTACTTTATTGTATTTCCTGGTATCGGCATTGGTTCTTGTTATTATTTTAGGAGGTTTGGCATTTCATTCCTTACGCGAGAATCGGAAAATTAACAGGCGGCTGGAATCACAGAACCTGGAAATTTCTGAACAGAAAAAAAGGATAGAAGAAATATCGGCTAAAGCCAAAACAGCAAACGAAGCCAAGGTTTCCTTCTTTACTAACATCTCGCACGAAGTCAGAACACCCCTTACGTTAATTCTTGGGCCGCTGGAAGATCTGCTGGCCAATCCAAAAAGTTCGTCGTTTAATCAAAGCCTGGTCCTGATTCAAAAAAATGTTATCCGGTTATTAAGACTGGTTAATCAATTAATGGATTTTAGAAAAATTGATGTGGAAAAAATGAAGGTGAGAACATCGGAAAACGATATTGTTTCCTTTATTGCCGAGATAGTTTCATCTTATAAAAGTATATCACAAAAAAGGAGTATCGATCTCCGCCTAATCACAAAGGAGCGACAGGTGAATATATGGTTCGATTCCAGTATGATAGATAAAGTGATCTTCAACCTTTTGTCGAATGCTTTTAAATTTACCAAAGATGGAGGGTTTATACATATTTATATAAATAAAACAGAAGACGGAAACCACGTTTCTGTGAAAGTGGAAGATAATGGTGTGGGTATGGCAAAAGATGGCGTTGAAAATGCCTTCGACGCTTTTTACCAGGGGGAATACGAAAATTATAAAGGATCTGGCTTAGGTCTTGCTTTATCAAAAGAGCTGGTTCAATTACACAAAGGTACGATCACGGTAAGCAGTGAAAAGTGGAAAGGTACAACTTTTGAAATTCGCTTACTGACGGGCAATGCTCATTTTACAAAGGAAGAGTTGATAGAAAGTGATACTACTCCCGACGTTTTATACGAACATGAAAAAATATACACGTCAGACCTGGAAGGCGAACAGACCATAAAGAGAGAAAGAGCTGGCGGATCAAAGGAGCACTCTGTTTTAATCGTGGAAGACAATCCTGAATTAAGATATTTCCTGGCAGATAAATTAAGTGCCGTTTACGACATCCTGGAAGCTGACAACGGGCAGTCGGCTTTACAGCAAGCCTTCGATACTATTCCTGATTTAATTATAAGTGATATTGTAATACCGGGAAAAGACGGTATGGCCATAACGAATATTCTTAAAAATGATATTCGCACTTCTCATATTCCCATTGTTTTGCTAACCGCAAAAACAAGTATCGATCAACAAATAGAAGGAATGAGAAATATGGCCGACGCTTACATCACAAAGCCTTTTAATATACAATTCCTCGAACACAACCTGAAGAGCCTGCTTGCCAACCGGGCAATGTTAAAGGAACATTTTACCGGCGACATTTCATCTGCTTTAAAAACACAGACATTTGGCAAGCTGGATAAAAAGTTTATTACAGAATTTACTGCTTTAATAGAAATCAATATATCAAACGATGAATTTAATGTAGAATATATCTGTAAACATATGGGCATCTCGAAGGTTCAATTATACAGGAAAGTGAAAGTGTTGCTTAACATTAATGTAAATGACTACATTGTTGACACCCGGCTTCAGAAGGCAAAATATTTTCTGCAACATGAAGA
>JBDUCW010000269.1:0-2784 GCA_040003235.1 Ferruginibacter sp.
AGTCGTGCTTGTCAGTGCGGTACAGACCGAGGATCTTCATTCAGCACACCGGCATAAAACCCTGCGTCTTTCCCCGGCATAAATGAAACCTTGAAATCAAGCAGTATCTCTTCATATACAGGATTGGTTACATTAACCTTTTTTACAGAAACGGCATTTTTTACAAAAGGTGAATTATAGTTTTGTATAAATTCTTCTATTTCTCTAAGCAGAACGGTACTACACCGTGGCTCCAACGGATTGCCATAATTTTTATTTCTGAGATCGGGAACCACAATTATCTGAATGCTGCCTGTCTTTGGTAAAACATAACCAGGCTGAAATCTCTCATATTCTTTCTGTAGTTCAGGTTTAAGCTGAGAAAGGCATCGAACTTTAAAAACAGAGGGGAATGCCTGAAGTATGAGATGTTCATAATCCCAGGGTGTCGAAAGCCGGTTTTTATGTTTAAGTCTTTCGCTTACCCTTGTATAATAATGATTGTCATTTTCATTTGGCTTTCCGTCAAAAGAAGCAAATGGTTGCTCAACTTTTTTAATGGATGAGACTGGGGTTGATAACTTTTTAATTGCTCCCGCCACTAATCCTTTTTCCAACTGAAAATTATCAGATGCCAAAGTAGCTGTAATTGCCTGACTTTTTATTGAATTAACGTTGCTGGCGCCGGTTGCTTTTTCTTTACTGCTTACCCTTCCGCGAAGCCAATGAAGTCCGTCAGGCATTAGCGTATGCTCTTCCGAAGCCGCGCGGCCAATTGCCAGCATTACTATGCCTGATTTTTGAAAACCCTCAGTGCTTTCTGCAAGAACATCTGTTCCTTCCAGATCTATCCATTTACTGCCTGACAAATAACTCCAGGCAATATCCTGGCTCTTAGTTAAATCATCGGAGGATAATGCTCTTGAAGTGCCTTCCTCAATTTGAAAAAGTAAACTGATAGAACGCGGTGGTTCAAAATCCTGCAATCCTATATAACAATGTGCAACGCCATTTACAACCGGTAATACAGTTATCTGTTCATCAGGATTAGCTGAACGATAACCAAAGGGTTCAATATACCAAAAAAGATATGTGTCATTTTGTAAAAAAGGTTTAAATGTTTCTTCCGCTGTATAATCAACGGAAAGCGATTTTATCTGGGGTGTGTAAGGTTGGTTTGGCAGAATAGGTTGTGAAGGAGAGCTAGGATCGGATTTACTTAACGCTACTGCTTTCTGAGTATATACAGTCGGAAATATTGAGTGACCAAAAGCTTCAAAATAAGGGTTTTGATAAACAGGCCCATTTAGTTCGAGTCTTACAAACCCATTCTTTACATTTGAATTAAATTCCTGAAGGTTTTCCTCCCGAGGAGTATTACTCTGATTAAAATTCCGAAAGACTGAATGATCCATAGACATATCACCATTTTTCCCATCAAGTCCTTTAAAAAGTTCATTAGAAATCAATGGTTCCCAGATCTTATTATATAAAAAGTAAAGTGTGGATTTAAAATCATCTCTTTCGATTGGATTAATTCCAAAAAAATACCCTGCATAATAATTTCTTAGTTCTTGGGGCAATTTATACCACTCAATATGTAAAGTAAGAGCTGTGAGCCTTTTTGTAAATACTTCATTTGATCCAATATAAAAATTAGCACCGATAACAGGCTGGGAACCAAATGGTATAAAAGGCTTTTTTGAATCAACAACTGCATCATCGTTTTGAACAACAAAATCTTTAGCACCGTTTACATCTGTATTTATAGTAATTGAAAGAATTTTTATGCCCTGAATAATATCAAATTGGCTAAAATCCTGGTTAAGCAATATTTTTAAAACAGGATATGGTGTAATAAAGCCGTCTTTTAAAACAGTAGCATTATAAGCTGTTACGGATGGCTCAATTGCAGTTAATGTTCCTGCAATTATTAAATACTGACTGGAACTTATAGTGTGCAAATTAATACTGACCTTTTCTGTCACTTCAATCCAATCTTTATCTCCCGATAAAAATATTCTGAAAGCATTTGCCAGTGAAGTATCAAGCTTTCCGCCGCTATCTACTTCTATTTTAAGAGCAATGCTCCTAATTCCTTCCTTAAGAAATAATATGGGTGAGGAAATTGCAAATCCAATTGATCCGGGAATCATATTTTTTTCACTATCTGCCTTCTCAGTTTGGGCTTCACCAAAGGGTCTCCATCCGGGTGTATCATCAAAGGGTTTACCTATTCCATCAAGAGAATCAGCCTTCGGAGCTATCTGTATTATTGTGCCCTTTGTATTTGTCTTTTCAAGGAACAGCGTTTTAATAGAAGTTACTTTCGCTTTGTTAATAACAATATCCCGATTGGTCTTAAACTTTATAGGCTGCCCAATATCATCTTTCCCCGCATCAAGTAAAGTACCTTCCGGCAAAAGGTATTCTGAAAACTGTTTGGCCAATTCAAAAATCACATTCACTTTATCAGGAACAGCAGGTTTTGGGCTCAAGCCCAAAATTTCTTTGTAATAATAGTCAAGATGCTTTTTGGTCAGCGCATTTATATCTTGCTTCGCAAACTCAAAGAGTTTTAAAAATGCAAGTAAAAGCACAAAATGCGGCGGCAAATCAGAACGTGTCTTCAATGCCTGTTCAATTACATCAAGGCTTTGCATTTCCCCTGTGTCCGCATTCAGCAAAAAATATGAAAAGAAAGTGGTCCAGTCGCCGTTTTCCTGGTTTTGCAGATCATAGAACCTGATTTCTTTTGCTAACTGATATATATAAGTTAGAAAATCCGGAAGTGTTCGCTCATCT
>JBDUCW010000270.1:0-2783 GCA_040003235.1 Ferruginibacter sp.
ATCGCTGATGCCGACATTATACCGTGCATCAACTCCAATCTTTGAATGGCTTAAATATCCTGCTCCGAATGCCCAAGAAAAATCTGCAGTGTTGATGTCTGATTTATTATTGACACTCACATTGCCCGCTTCGGTATGTGCACTTGTTAACAGGCCAAGTTGTGGACCTGTCTGTAAACGGAAACCGTTTCCTGCCATGTATTGCAGCAATACGGGGATATTAATGTAGTTGAATTTATATTTAAACTCAGTATTTCCTGAAGTGACTTTTGCGCCCTGTTCAGAATATACTACTTCCGGTTGAACGGCGAAATACCTGCTCAGGTGAATATGGGCTAATCCACCAACATGGAAACCAACCTTTGATTTAAAATCTGTATTGTCACTTGAATTCAGTGTGGCAATATTAAGTCCTGCTTTGACCCCGAAAGCGGGCGATTGTGCGTTACTAAAAAGATAAGCTGTAGCGAGGCATACTACTAAAATTGTTTTTTTCATCTGATGATTTTTTTCTCATGTTGCCAAATAAAATGCCAGACTGGATTTAACTGTCAGAATAAAAAAAGCCGGGGCTTATATTCCCCAGCAGACTGAAATAAAAATATTTTCTGTAGATAATTTATGCCTCTTCCAGGAAAAGATAACGGTAATCCGTAGGCGGATTAAATGTTTCTTTGATCGCACGGGCACTCAACCAGCGGTAAAGATTTAATAAAGAACCTGCTTTATCATTGGTTCCGCTTCCTCTTGCTCCGCCAAATGGCTGTTGCCCTACCACTGCACCCGTTGGTTTGTCATTGATGTAAAAATTTCCTGCACTGTTGCGGAGCCTGTTGGTGGCAAGTTCTACAGCCTGCCTGTCACGGGATATTACTGCACCGGTGAGTGCATAAGGAGAAGTGCTGTCCACCAGTTTTAAAGTATCCTCAAATTTATTTTCGTCGTATACATATAAAGTAAGTACCGGCCCGAATAATTCTTCACACATGGTAACGTATTGCGGATCGGTTGTTTCAATTACAGTTGGTTCAATAAAAAATCCTTCTGTCTTATCACACTTTCCGCCGACCAGTATTTTTGCATTGCTGTCTCTTTTTCTTGCAGCTTTAATATAATTTTCCAGTTTATCAAAACTTTTTTCATCAATGACTGCATTAATGAAATTGCTGAAATCTTCTACTGTTCCCATCTTCATTGTTTTGATGGCAGACACTAATTTCTTTTTTACTTCTGCCGCAATATTAGAAGGTATATAAGCTCTCGATGCGGCAGAACATTTCTGTCCCTGGTATTCAAATGCGCCGCGGGCCAATGCTGTAACCACCACATCAGGATCTGCTGATCTGTGTGCGATTACAAAATCCTTTCCACCTGTTTCTCCAACAATCCTTGGATAAGATTTATACATGCCCATGTTCTTTCCGATTGTTTCCCACATTTTATTGAATACACCTGTACTACCGGTAAAGTGTATGCCAGCAAAATCAGGATGATTGAAAACCACTTCGCCAATGGTAGGCCCGTCAATAAAAACAAGATTGATCACACCATCGGGCAGTCCTGCTTCTTTTAAAATACGCATGAACATCTGCGCACTGTATACCTGGGTATTGGCGCATTTCCAAACCACCACATTACCGCACATTGCTGCACTGGTAGGAAGATTACCACCAATTGCAGTAAAGTTGAACGGTGTAAGTGCAAACACGAAGCCTTCGAGTGGCCGGTATTCCATCCGGTTATTCATACCCGGACTGCTGATGGGTTGCTGACGGTATATATCACTCAGAAAATGAACATTGAAACGCAAAAAATCGATGAGCTCGCATGCTGAATCAATCTCTGCCTGGAAAGCGTTCTTACTTTGTCCAAGCATTGTTGTACCGTTCATATAAGAACGGTACTTGGTTGCCATGAGATCGGCCGTTTTTAAAAATATATTTGCCCGGTTTTCCCAACTCATATTGGCCCATTTATCTTTTGTTTTCATGGCCGCATTGATAGCTTTCTTTACATGCGATGCATCGCCGGTATGAAATTGCCCGAGCACATGATTGCGTTCATGGGGCGGCCGGATCTCAACAATTTTTCCGGTACGCACTTCATCAGCACCGATGTACATCGGAACATCGATCTTTTCTGATTTTAATTTTTTCAGTGTTTCTTTTAATACTATTTTTTCTTTGCTGCCCGGAGCGTAGTTGAGAACAGGTTCGTTAACCGGAAGCGGATAATAAAAGTCACCAAAATTCATATAAAAATAATTTAGCGAGCAAAGGTACTGTTGCTTAAACAATAAACAATCATCGCGTCAAATTGCAGGGTTTTCCCTCTTTTTTATCCCGTTTAATAAACGGCATTTAATTTTTAGGTATATTTAAATAACATTATATGAAATGTCACCTAAGATTACTTTTTTCCTATTATCAATCGGCCTGATCTTGCACACGACTGCAAGCTCACAGGACACCTGGAATTACAACGCCCAGTTCAATGCAGGCTGCCATTTTAATCTTACTTACGGCAAAGGACAACGTTTCCCCGGGCTTAAAATATTTGCCGGCTTCAATGTAATGGCCACCGGCAATAAACATATTCTAATTAACTACGGTCCATCGCTTTCTATTTATACAAAAACAATTGGCGCCAATCTGAATCCATTGGTTGGTGATTTACAGATAGATTTTACGAACACACTTTCTTTCGGTTACGGCTGGGGTAAGGATCTGAACTATCTTAAATATTTCCGCACTATCCATACCGGCGATTTTTACAATGTATCT
>JBDUCW010000271.1:0-2765 GCA_040003235.1 Ferruginibacter sp.
GCTGAAAATTCTCTTGCATCATACCTCTTGTCCCAATTTACTGATGAGTCATTTTCAAATCTTTTAATTGGTGTAATCACATCGTGTTCGTTGTTGTCGTAATGAAGCCAGAATGCCTCAAGGTTGAGGGCAGGTATTTTTATTAAGCGCAGCTCACCAAGATCTTTATTGTGTTCAGAAAATCTTTTTAACCTTGCAAGGCTGCTATCTAATTGTTTAAAATATGTTCCGCTTACATTCATTTGTATTACTTCCGGTTTGGTTTCATTTAAGCCGAGTTCATACAACGCCACCGGTTCATCATTTTTCATCTCGATCAACCGTAAAGTATTCGGCCTTGAAGGCAAAGTGAATTCATTATGAATTTCATTGAGCCCTATAATGTATGCATAATGCGGAATGCTGTATTTGCCAGGAATATTTTCTTCCACTGTTTTATCATACACATTTATCAATGGCCTTATCTCCGGGATAGGCTTTAGTAATTCCTGTTTGAATAGCAAATCCTTGAACCACATAAAGTAGAAATATTTTTTTGTGAAATAAGTATGTGTCCACGTTCCGCTGCCCTGGTAATTGGTTGCAAACTGGTCGTAGGTCAGCACACTTTTACCATAGATAGGATCGTCAATATGCAGGTACTTTGTAAGCAGCACGCTTGAGACGCCATGAATCGTCATAAAATGGCCACCACCGCCGTTCCAGCCTATTCGGGCGCAAACCACAAGACCGGCCTCCAACTGTTGCTTCACTTCGCTCCATGAGATAGTGCCACCCTGTATACTTACAAAATTATTGGTCCTCGTCAAAGCGCTATTAAGATACCAGGAAACATTACATGCACCGGGAACCGGCGAATTGCAACAGGTATTTCCCAGTTCGTCACTTGCTACCTTACACTGTGTCCACGGGCTGAATATCGAATAAAAGTGCGATACACTTTTGGACGTTGCTGCCCAGCACCAATTCGATTGGGTCTGAGGTTCCATTGTAAAAGGAAGCACGAGATAGGTATAGAGCCAGTTATAAAAGGAAAGATTTCGTTCAAATACAAGATTGCTTGTTTCAGTTTTTAAATTGTGGAAGTCCATGACTATTCATTATTGGTGAACATTAAGTAGGTGCTCTTCAACATAAATAATAACCAGGATTATTTAGCCAGGCTGGCAAAGAAACATGATGTATTCAGGGGGTGGGGGATGCAGCACAAATTTAATGAGCATTTTTTAAACCTGCAATCTTCTTTATGGGTTTCTGGTTGATAAATTGCAAACACTTTGTAGTTGTTTATATTATTACTTCAGTAAGCGCCGAGGTATATATACCGCTGTATTATAAACAAACAGAAAAGATTCCACTCCACTATCCAGGTAAATAAAATGTTTCGTTAACGCAAGTTTGCTGAATAGCATCGTGGGGCAGCCATATTTGTGTGATGGCTGACCGCCACTACAAAGCCAATAAAATTTAGAATGGATACAATAATTATAATAGAAAAAAACCGATAACAATCAGCGGCTAACCTAAACCGTTAGTTAATAAAAACCTTACGACATAATCACCACTTAACGATCTTTTCAATAAAATTAATAAGGCTTTCGGCCATTGCTTTTTGCTCAGCTACCTTCGGATGGCCAGGAGTATTTTTATAAGTAAAAAAGTGGGTATATATTTTTTGATCGTGTAACTGATCCACTGCCGCCTGCACATAACCCGGCCATGGTGAGCCTTCACGGGTAGCATCCATATTGCCTAATGCACAAATAATACTTGCGGTTGAATACTTGTTTCTTACAGAGAAAACAAAATTTTTGTAAGACGCGATAATAAAGTTTTCGTCTGGCGCTTTCGTTCCAAACCTTTTTTTGAATTGCTCATTGTCAGGCATATTCACAATCCATGAATCGTTTTGAAATAAATTTATAACAACAATGTCAGGAGTATAATTATTAAAATCCCATTTTGATGTGGAGTCTGTCGGGTCAAGCCGGTCGTACATCTCCGGCATTATCAGCGGAAACCAACTCACCACTATACCGATACCGCTTTTTGAAGTACAATAATATTGCGCATTGAAATGGCGTGCCGTGAGCGCCGCATAAGACAGGTAATTATTTTCGAAATAACCAAAAGGTGAATCCTTGCCGCTGCTGTCTTCCATGGCATACCCGCAGGTAATAGAGTTGCCAAAAAATTCTATTTTTCTCTTTGGCGGCGAAGGAGGAGATAAAATTTTTGTGCGTCGCGAAGTTCCAAATCCATACAACCATGTTTTGCCTTTATCCCATTCGGTGCGCTTGAATAGCTGTACGGTGTGTTTTCCTTTCTTTAGATCTTTTGCGAGCACATAACTATGCTTTGATGTATCTGTATGAATTTTTAAAATATTGTTTCCGTCAACAATCACATTGTAATAATTGGCGGTATCTGCATCTTTAAGTATTGCGGAAATGTTTGTGCCTTTAAACCTAATGGTAGCCGATGTTCCCGGCCAAGAGAGCTCTGCTGCATAAGTTGTATTTTTTATCCTGCCTTCATAATAAATATCCTGGCTATTAAAGGGAATAAATTTAGCCTGGGCGTGAACTGTTGAAGAGACGATAGTGAATATTACCACGAGGAAAGGGCACCGGTGTGTCATATTTATTTGCTGATTTTACTGCTGACATCTAAAAATAAAAAGGTTTAATTAGTGATGGCTTTTATGCTGCCTGGTATTTAAAGTGCCTGGCATTTTTCTAAGATAATATTAATTCAGTAAATGC
>JBDUCW010000161.1:0-9230 GCA_040003235.1 Ferruginibacter sp.
AAACAACAAACAACAAACAACAAACAACAAACAACAAACAACAAACAACAAACAACAAACAATTGCCAACAACCCCCCACCAAGTAGTAACCCACATGATGCAGCAAGATCTGTTCAGTCAATGGCTGGGTATTCAGGTATTGGATGTAAAAGAAGGCTACAGCAAAATCAGCATGAAAGTACGCGAAGAAATGATCAATGGTTTTGGTATTGTGCATGGCGGTATTGCGTTTTCACTGGCAGATAGCGCCTTTGCATTTGCCTGCAATAACCGGAATGTTTTATCAGTAGCACTGGATACTTCCATCAACTTTATAAAACCGGTCCATGTAGGAGATGAACTGATTGCTGAAGCAAAAGAACTGCACAATGGAAGATCAACTGGCCTTTATCATATTACCATCAGCAATCAAAATGATCATGTGGTGGCTTTGTTTAAAGGAACCTGTTTTCGGACGAATAAAAGTTTGATGTAAATACAGTTGATAAAGTTAACAAGCCTGAAGCTTAGTCAACTTTATTAACTTTATCAACCAATCAACTTCAAAATGATCTACAAATTCAACAACTTCATTCCCGTCATTCACGAATCTTCATTCGTTCATCCGCAAGCTACTATCACAGGAAATGTAATCATTGGTAAAAATGTATACATTGGTCCGGGTGCTGCACTCCGCGGCGATTGGGGACAGATCGTTATTGAAGACGGCTGTAATGTGCAGGAAAATTGTACCGTCCACATGTTTCCGGGCATTTCTGTTCTTTTGAAAGAAGGCGCTCATATCGGCCATGGTGCAGTAATACATGGTGCAACCATCGGAAAAAATTGTCTGATCGGAATGAATGCAGTCATCATGGATGATGTGCAGGTTGGCGATGAATGCATCATCGGCGCATTAACCCTGATCAGGGCCGATCATATTATTCCTGCAAGAAGTGTAGTAGTGGGTAATCCGCATAAGATCGTAAAAGAAGTGACCGACGAAATGATGCAATGGAAGACAGAAGGCACGCGCCTTTACCAGCAATTACCTGCACAGATGAAAGAAAGTTTTGAAGTATGCGAACCCTTGAGAGTAATAGAAGCCAACAGACCGGTTCAACAGAAAACTTATTTTACCTGGCACGAAATAAAAGATAATAAAATTACCTGATATCTGTAACCTCAAACAGATCACCCCATTCATCTTCAAGCGTACCGGTGAGTTTTATATTGCCGCTGAAGCTGACCGTAAGTTTATCTTTTTTAAATTTTTCAGGAAGATTGTAAGCGTTCAGGTCCAGGTATTTTTCACCACAATGAATAACATAAACACCTGTCTCCCCCGCTTTCATGATCTCGCCCTGCGCATTAGTAATTACGGTAATTGTTTTTCTGTTGCCGTATGATTGATCTTTGGCGCTGTTGATGTTGGCAGTAAAACCAACTCCGGCTATCAATACTATTATTGCGGCTATCATTTTTTGCATACTGTAAAATTCATGAGTGTATATTACCTGTAAATGAAACGATCATTACCTGATTGTTATCAAAAAAGATCGCAGATCATCTCTGGTTCTTACAATAAAAGATGATCACTTTTATTATAACGCCGGACTTTCAATTTTAATATCTGTCAAATAATTTTTTTTTAAACAGAATCCGGTCAAATAATTTTTATATTATCTGCGCAAATCCGAATAATCATAAAAATCTGCGTGCTACTTGCCCCTGCTGTCCTTCCATATCAGTTTTTCATTTTTTCTTTTTCCCGAAAAATCGGGAGCCGATCCGTCACCCCTGCCTGTAAATCCTCCATCCGGATGGCCAATGATCTTCCCCTTGCTGTCATACAGATCGCTGAAAAAATCGCAGCAGGGCGCGGGAACATAATAAACCGTTTTGCCATCGTACAAATAACTGTAAACAGACCTCGGCGGATTGGTCATTTCTTCTGATTTGAATTTTTTTATCAGTTGCTGTATTGCAGTTGGAACAGGAATGGGTTTTATTTTTTTTCCCGCCTGAAAAGAGCAGGCTGTAATAATAACCGTAAGCAGGAGGAATATTTTTTTCATAATTTTTTTATTGCTGATAGTATGCAAATGTAATACCAGCAATACAGAAATGTCGAACAAGGACCCAGCTGAATTACAATTTATGAATGATCGCAAGCATTTTTTAAATTGAGAATTAAAAATGAATGCTCAATATTCAACACTCAATTCTCAATGAATACACTCGTTGCTATTGTTTGCTTTTTGCATGAATAGAAAATCAACTTTAGTACGATATTCTTATGCTGCTCACCTTGAGTATTGAACATTGAGAATTGATTATTGAAAATTTATTATGCTCTTTCCAAATAAAAAACGATTTTCTATACACACACCTCGTGATTCCTTGTTCCTTGTTCGATATTCCTTTAGTTTCACGACCTTTGCCGCTCAATGGAAAAATCAAATTTTGTAGACCAGATACGCATTTTCTGCAGAAGCGGTCATGGTGGTGCCGGCAGTAAACATTTCATGCGCAATAAATTAACGGCCAAGGGTGGCCCTGATGGTGGTGATGGCGGCCGTGGTGCACACATCATTTTAAAAGGCAATGCACAATTATGGACCTTACTGCACCTGCGTTATTTTAAAAATATTCTGGCTGAAGATGGTGAGAACGGAAGCAAGAACAACAGTACCGGCCGTTTTGGAAAAGACATTATCATTGAAGTTCCGTTGGGCACCATTGCTGTTGATGAAGAAACCGGAAAGGCTGAGGCAGAAATTTTAGAAGACGGCCAGGAGATCATTATCATGAAAGGCGGTCGCGGCGGATTGGGCAACAGTAATTTTAAAACTCCCACCAACCAGGCACCGGATCACGCTCAACCTGGTGAGCCCGGTGTGGAAGGATGGAAAGTACTTGAGTTAAAAGTGCTTGCAGACGTGGGTCTTGTAGGTTTTCCCAACGCCGGTAAATCAACCTTGTTATCAAGTATTACTGCCGCTACTCCCAAAATAGCCGATTACGCTTTTACAACATTGGTACCGCAACTGGGCATGGTGGAATACCGCGATGGTAAAAGTTTTTGCATGGCCGATCTTCCGGGTATCATCGAAGGCGCTGCAGAAGGCAAAGGCCTTGGACATCGTTTCCTCCGTCACATTGAAAGAAATTCATGCCTGCTGTTTTTAATTCCTGCGGATAGTAAGGACCACGCAAAAGAATTTGAGATCCTGCGCAACGAGCTGGAAGAATACAATCCTGAAATGCTGCAGAAAGATTTTATCATCGCCATCAGCAAAAGCGATATGCTGGATGATGAATTGAAAACAGCCATTGAAAAAGAATTGCCCGCAGGTATTCCGCACATTTTTATTTCTTCGGTCACCCGGAAAAATTTACAGGAATTAAAAGATCTTTTGTGGAAGACTTTAAATATGCCGGTAAAGGAATATTGATTTGATAATTTGGTAATGTTTCATTCTGAAACATCTCACTAAAAAAACAATAACCTTCCAATTTGGAAGAGTCACCAAATCAACAAATCGGCACATCACGAAATTATTTTTTTGGCTTATAGGTTCTTATCTTCTGATTAGTGTTTTGTGGGAAGGCTCATCCCGTTCTGTTTCCAAATCTTGTTTTACAAAAAACTGCCGGAAAAAATTAATCCGGATTTTCAATATCTTGCCATTCCTATTCTATCCACCAAATCACCAAATCACCAAATCGAATGTCGTATTGTAAAGTAGTAGTCAATTATTCCAAAGATAACCTGCACAAAATTTATCATGATACCGCTTATGGTTTTCCCATCGATAATGACAATGAATTGTTTGAAAGATTAATCCTCGAGATTAACCAGGCGGGATTGAGCTGGGATACTATTTTAAAAAAACAACAGCACTTTAAAAAAGCCTATCACAACTTCGATATTAAAAAAGTAGCGGCTTATAAAGAAAAAGATCGCGAACGTTTGCTGAATGATGCCGGCATTATCCGCAACAGACTGAAGGTTGATGCTGCAATAAACAATGCCAATGTGATCCTTCAGATCCAAAAGGAATTCGGTTCATTTAAAAACTGGATCGATAAACATCATCCATTGTCAAAACAAGAGTGGGTAAAGCTGTTTAAAAAAACATTCCGTTTTACTGGCGATGAAATTGTAAATGAATTTTTAATGAGCACGGGTTACCTGCCCGGCGTTCATGACGAGTCGTGCCCGGTTTATAAAAAAATTCTTAAACACAAACCAGCGTGGCTAAGGAATAAATAATTCCAGTATAAATGGTCGGTGAAGACACCGACCACGGAATGTACTCGTCAGGCCTGATTTTAAAACCCAAATGATTGTGAGCTCGAATGGCCAGACGAGTAAAACGAAATGTTGTAAGATTTGATTAGCCAAGGCAATTATTTTAAACAATCAGAACTTGATCAATCGTCAGGCCACTGATTTTAGAATTAAAATGATTGTAAACTTCGAGTGGCCAGACGAATAATCTAAACTTCAAACAAATTTCCTAAACGCTCTAAACTTTAAAAATCTTTCGATGAAGCCCATCTTCAAGTATCTTAAATTATATTACGACAATTCTTTTAAATGGACCTATTTTTTTATCATCGTTGGTATACTGGGCTGTATTATATATCTCAACTACTGGCACGGCCTGGAAAAAAAATATGTTGCAGGTGGCAATACCTGGCTTCGCGATTTTATGGGATATTATTTAATGTACCTGCTTACTTTTGCAACAGCTTTTTTTTTACAACTTTTATTTTTCCGCAATTGCAGTTATTTTAAAAGCGGTTGGTTCTGGGCCATTCTTTTTTTGGCGCCTGCTTTTTTTTCTTTCCGCGTTAATTTTTCTTTTCATGAATTTCTCATCTTCAATAAATGGCAAGGCCCACAATTGAACCTGTATCTGAACAGCATCAATTGGGTCGTACGGGTTTTTGTTGTGCTGATTCCCGTTATGATCATCTGGTGGATGAAAGACAGGAACAATCAGCCGTTTTACGGAACAAAAAAACCGGATAATATAAAACCTTACCTGGTCATGTTACTGATCATGCTGCCATTGATCAGCATCGCCAGTACGCAAAATGATTTTTTAAAAATGTATCCAAAAGCACAAGTGCTCAGTGGGCTTCCTTCGCAAACGATAAGAGACAAAGCAAAATATGTTATCTATGAATTGTGTTATGGTTTTGATTTCGTCAGTATCGAATTTTTCTTTCGCGGCTTTTTAATTTTAAGTCTTGCACGCATCTGCGGCCCGCAGTGTATTATGCCGGTCGCCTGCTTTTATTGTACCATTCATTTAGGCAAACCAATGGGTGAAGCCATCAGTAGTTTTTTCGGAGGAATGATCCTCGGCATTGTGAGTTATAACACCCGCAGCATCTGGGGCGGATTGATGGTACATCTCGGCATTGCATGGATGATGGAACTGGGCGGGTGCATCGGACATTTACTGAAAAATTAAAATACTTCAACGCAAAAAAATACGCATCGTACAATTACTATTGCAGTTGCAGATTTTGTGAAGTATATTTATACGGAATGAAGCCAATTCTTTCAATCTCCTGCTTATTGATCACTGCAATATTTCTTTGCGGATGCCCCTTCAGCTCAGCCTATAAACTGGATGAATCCCCCAATCAACCTATTGATGAAGCGTTGCTTGGCAAGTGGGCTACGTTTGTAAAAAAAACAGGCACTGATAAAGATGAACCCATTAAATTATTCATTTCAAAAATGAATGACATGGAATATAATATTTCTATCACCGGTTACCTTGATGAAATCCGTCCTTACATTCCGGTTATCAATGACAGCATTAATGGCAATGCATTTCTATCTACTGCAGTCAATAAAAGTTTTCTCAATCTTCTTATTAAAGACCGGATCTATATTGTTGAAATAAAAAATGAAGATGGAAAAATTTCTTTTCTTCCGCTCTCCGAACATTTTACTGCGAAGCTGCTAAGAAACTGTGCTTCCCTGAGAACAGCACTCGAATACCATTACAAGACAAGGGTACGGCCCATGTACGATGATGAATTTTGTCTGAAAGAAATGGTAAAGGTGAACTGACAAGTTGTAAGTCGTAAGTTTTACGTTATAAGTTAGAACCCGTTTGATAGAACTCAATTCTTTTTTTAAACTCCTTATTTTTTTCCAAACAGGTTTTTAATTCCAGTGATGATGAGCCTTCCCACAAAACATCAATTGGAAATAAAAGCATATAAGCCAAAAATTTTTAAGCCTCAGTATGCAGGTGAGCATTTTTTTAATGATTTGAATTTCCAACTTAAAAGTGCCAACTTAAAACCTATAACTTAAAACTTATCACTTAAATTGCCTTACGATAAAAAATGCTTATGCCACGTTCAAAGATTGCAGGGATCGGATATTACGTTCCTGAAAATATAATGACCAATGAAGACCTCACAAAATTTATTGATACCAGCGACGCGTGGATACAGGAGCGCACCGGCATACAGGAAAGAAGGTATGCAGACCGCCTGCATGAAACGACTACTACGATGGGCGTTCAGGCTGCAACCATTGCCATTGAAAGAGCGGGCATCACTGCACAGGATATTGACTTCATCATTTTTGCAACATTGAGTCCGGATTATTATTTTCCGGGCTGTGGTGTTTTGTTGCAACGCGCCATGAAGATGAAAGAGATCGGTGCATTGGATATACGAAATCAGTGCAGTGGTTTTGTGTATGCGGTTTCTGTTGCAGACCAGTTTATTAAAACAGGCATGTATAAAAACATTTTAGTGGTAGGAAGTGAAAAGCATTCCTTCGGGCTGGACTTTACAACAAGAGGTAGAAATATATCGGTGATATTTGGTGATGGCGCAGGTGCTGTTGTGCTGCAGCCAACTGAAAAAGAAAAGCAGGGCATACTAAGTACACATCTGCACAGCGATGGTGAAAGTGCAGAGATACTGGCGATGTTTAATCCAGGTACGCATGCCAATCATTGGGTAGAAGAAAGTGTTGCTGATTTTAATGAGGCTTCAATGGGCGATATGTTTATGAGCCATGCCATGATAGACAAAGCGCAGAACTTTCCCAACATGGATGGCCCTGCAGTATTTAAAAAAGCGATTGTAAAATTTCCGGAAGTGATCATGGAAGCGTTGGCTGCAAATAATCTGCAACCGAAAGATATTAATATGCTGATTCCGCACCAGGCCAATTTACGCATTGCGCAGTTTGTGCAGCAAACGCTGGGATTAAAAGATGAACAGGTTTACAATAATATTCAGCGGTATGGAAATACAACTGCTGCTTCAGTGCCCATTGCATTGTGTGAAGCATGGGAAGCAGGAAAAATTAAAGAAGGCGATCTTGTTTGTCTTGCTGCATTCGGCAGCGGTTTCACCTGGGCGAGTGCTTTGCTTTACTGGTAGAAAGTTATAAGTTATACGTTGTACGCAAATAAAATTTAATCTCCGGGATTATAACTTAAAACTTATAACCTAAAACTTATCTTCGTGGTCATGTCATCTTCTTCAGTTCAAAGAAAAATTATTTACTTCATCAATCCGGTCAGTGGTACCAAAACAAAGGATCCGCTGTTGGTATTGATTGAAAAAAAAACTACTGCTGCGCAGATACCATTTGAAATTTTACATACAAATGCAGCGGGTGATTACAATTATCTTAAAGAGAAAATCAGCAAAGAACAGATAACAGACATTGTGATCTGCGGTGGTGATGGAACCGTAAACCAGGTTGCATATGCATTATTCGGCGTAAATATTAATATTGGAATTGTGCCGATGGGAAGCGGCAATGGGCTTGCATTTGCCGCCGGCATTCCGAAGAATTCCGGCAAGGCACTGGATGTTATTTTTAAAAACAGCGCTATATTGATCGATAGTTTTCTGATCAATAAAAAATTCAGCTGTATGTTATGCGGTTTGGGTTTTGATGCGCAGGTGGCACATGATTTTGCCAAACAGAAAAAACGGGGGTTGGCTACTTATGTGAAGCAATCCATAAAAAATTTCGTTTCTGCCAAACCCTTTCCCTTTTCGATTGAAACAGAAAACAAAACCTTTGATTGCGATGCTTGGTTCATCAGCATTGCCAACAGCAATCAGTTTGGCAATAATTTTACCATTGCACCAAAGGCGAGTCTTTGCGATGGTTTGCTTGATATTGTTGTTGTGAAAAAAATGAATAAGCTTTTACTCGTGTGGAAAGTACTTCAGCAGATCAGGAACGGTAAGATCAGAAACGAAATGAGCAGGGATTTTGAAAAGAGCCGCATTCTTTATTTTCATACAAAAAAAATTACGATACATAATCTGCAGGCGGCTCCGTTGCATATTGACGGAGACCCCGCAACAACAGCTGATAAATTTGAGATTGAAATAATTCCTGCAGCCTTCAAACTGATCATGCCTTAATTATTCGGAATATTATTTCATGAGGCTTACCAATTGCTGCATGGATTGTTGATTAAAGCTGTTGTAAAAAGATGCGATCACACCAACTTTCTCGCGGGCGGTTAAATGAAAATTAAGTGCTGCTCCTGTTTCTTCTTTTTCAGGTACATACATAAACGTAATACGATGCAGGCTGCTGTCAGCAGAATTATTAAAATAACTGTATTGATCTGTCTGAAAATATCCCTGCAGTTTATACCAGTTGCTTTGCAGCATCGTAGCGGGTTTTACAAATACATCCGTTATGCTGGCACCTTCAAAAGGCTGTTCCCAGTTATCACGTGGCCGGTCACGCAACTGCAATACAATCACGCCCGAAGTATTTTTATTGATCCAGTCTTTAAAATGATCGATGAACCTTAATGTTGTTTCCTGGCCAAAGTTATCGCGGATGCCTGCATCCATCACATCAATTACAGGATTGGTGGGTAACCATACATTCGGCAAAACATAAGGAAAGGTTGCATTCATGCGAAGGGCAGTGAGCAGACGTACATTGTATGGATCCTGTTTTTGAAACAACGCTGTAAAATCAACCGCATCCGCACTTACGGAAGTATCGGTTGCAAAAAGTGCGGGCTTCATCATAAAACTCAATGGCTGGCTGCACAGCATCATTTTTCTTCCATCTCTTGAAATAACAGAATTGAAAATGGTTAGCGGGATGGTTGCATTTTTTTCATCTTCAATATAATCTTTCAACTGTTTTTTTAATATGCCGCCGGTGTTGTCGTTTAGTTTTTCTTCAAATGCATATCCACGATCT
>JBDUCW010000162.1:0-9173 GCA_040003235.1 Ferruginibacter sp.
GAAAGAATGATCAGGCGTTCCACAACATTCCGGAGTTCGCGGATATTACCTGTCCAGTTATACTGCTGCATGGCATCCATCGCTTTCTGATCAATTTCTTTTTTGGGCTGGCCATATTCATCGGCAATGGTTTCCAGGAAATATTCAACCAGCAAAGGAATATCTTCTCTGCGTTCATTCAGCGACGGTACATGAATGATGATCACACCGAGCCGGTGATAAAGATCCAGCCGGAAATTTTTCTCTTCCACTTCTTTGAGCAGGTCTTTATTGGTTGCAGCGATCACCCTTACATCTACATTAATATCTTTATCGGCTCCCACTCTTGTGATCTTGCCTTCCTGCAAAGCACGCAATACTTTTGCCTGTGCATTCAGACTCATATCGCCGATCTCATCTAAAAATAAAGTACCGCCATTGGCCTGTTCAAATTTGCCGATGCGTTGTTTTATAGCAGAAGTAAAAGAGCCTTTTTCATGACCAAACAATTCACTTTCGATGAGTTCTCCGGGAATGGCTGCACAATTTACTTCCACGATGGGATTGGTACTGCGGCTGCTTTTTTCATGGATCCATCTTGCCACCAGTTCCTTGCCGCTTCCATTGTCGCCGGTTATTAAAATGCGGGCATCTGTATGCGCTACTTTTTCAATTGTATCTTTTATTTTTTTGATGGGCGCACTTTCACCTACCATCTCCTGAACCTTGCCCACCCTGCGTTTCAGCACTTTGGTCTCTGTAACAAGACTTTGCTTGTCCAGGGCATTTCTTAAAGTAATAAGCAGCCGGTTAAGATCCGGTGGTTTACTTACATAATCAAATGCACCCTTCTTAACAGCTTCCACTGCGGTATCAATATTTCCATGGCCGCTCACCATGATCACCGGAACATCTGCGTTGATCTCTTTTGCTTTTTCAAGAAATTCAATGCCGTCAACCTTTGGCATTTTAATATCGCAGATAACTACGTCATAAGTTTTCTCGGAAAATTTTTTAAGACCTTCTTCACCGTCTGCAGCTTCATCGATCTTATATCCCTCATAACTTAATATTTCGCTGAGGGTTTTACGGATCGCTTTTTCATCATCAATGATCAGAATGCTCGCCATGCTTTAACAAAAGTTTTTTGTGAAAATTATACGTAACAATATCTGTTACCGTTCATGACAAAAATAAATCATTTATGCCCACCAAAATTATTTATGTGCTGCTGCTGCTTTTTTATTTTTCATGTACAGGCAATTCATCTTCCGGCAATGATAAAAATACTTTCACTGATCGTAAAATAACTGAGGAAAAGAACGGTAATCCCTATAAAAATATCAGCGAGATCCCGGTTCCTGAAGGATTTCAAAGAAACGTTCCTGAAAAAAGTTCATTTGCTTACTGGCTTAGAAACATTTCATTGAAAAAAGACCGGACAGTGTATAAATATGACGGTTCTTTAAAAGCCAACCAATCCGCGCAGTTTGCAGTGCTGGATATTTCTGTCGGCAAAGAAGATCTGCAGCAATGTGCTGATGCTGTAATGCGTTTGCGGGCCGAATACCTTTATTCAAAACAGGCGTATGATTCAATTTTATTTATTGATAATGAAGGCGGACATTACCAGTTCGGCAAGCCGTATGACCGCAGCCATTTTGATCAGTACCTTCAGAAAGTATTCGGCATGTGCGGTTCTGCTTCTTTATCAAAGCAGCTGAATGCAGTAAATTTTTCTTCCATTGCATCCGGTGATGTGATTATCCGTGGGGGCTTTCCGGGCCATGCAGTGATGGTGGTTGATGTTGCGCAAAATGCGGCAGGCAAAAAAATATATCTCATCGCACAATCCTATATGCCTGCGCAGGACATTCATGTACTTGTTAATCCGGTTGCCAAAAATATTTCTCCCTGGTATGAAGTCAATGACGAAAAATTGATTATTACGCCGGAATATTTATTTTACAATAATGAACTGAAGCGATGGTAAAAAAATAAATTCTGAAAAGAAAACAAAGAAGTTTTGCTGACATTTTATTTTATGATCGTCACCACGCCATGCCTTGTTTTCACTGCTCCTCCATTAAAACTATAAGAAGCGATCCATACAAAACTGCCTGAATTAAAAGAAGCTGTTTTTATTTTTCCATCCCAGCGGGTAAAAATGTCTTTTGATGAAAAGATCAGCTCACCCCAACGGTCATACACCTGCAACGAAAAATTTTTCACAAGGCCTGTATTTCCGAAAGCACCAAAGTAATCATTCAACCCACTCCTGTCAGGGGTAAAAGCAGAAGGGAAATAAATGTCTGAGCAATCTGCTATAACATTGATGGCATCGCTGCCATTGCAGCCATTGGCATCTGTAACTTTTACAGAATAAGTTCCGGAACCAGTTACAGTAAATGTTGGTAAGGTGCTATTGTCCTGCCATTGATAAGAACTATAAACTCCAGGACTTAATACCAATGTTTGTCCCGGACAGATAACCGTATCATTTCCTAAAAATACCGGCACCTGTTTGTTGATATTACTGATCACAATATTGTTGTTATTGAGCGAGCAACCATTTGCATCTTTTACCAGCAAAGTATAATTACCGGCAGCAAGATTTATTATCGATGAAGTGTTTGCTCCGGTTGACCATAAATAAGTATAAGGCGAATTGCCACCAGAAGCAGTTGCTACAGCAGTTCCATTATTATTATTACACATGGCATCGGCTGTGATCACAGGTGCAAGAATTGCCGGCGGATCTGTAATGGTTATGCTCGATGTGGTAAGGCATGCATTGTTTCCGCTCACAGCAACGGTATAGGTTCCTGCCGGAAGATTGCTGATAGCTGCTGTCATCTGCGGTGGCGTTGTATTCCAGATAAAACTGTAAATGCCCGGCCCGCCATTTACAGTCGCTGCGATGGCAGCGTTCATATCACCACTACATTTTAAATTGGCTGTAATATTGGTTGATACATTAATGACGTTCACGTTGTGAGTTAGCGTTATAGGAGGTCCTGAAGAGAAACTCACGGTAAGCGACACAGTATACACGCCTGTTGAGGAAAATGTATGCATGGCATTGGCTGACATCGAACTGTTATTAACGCCGGATGCGGGATCACCAAAGTCCCAGAGATAGCCGGATGGACAACCGGTTGTTGTTTTAAAAAATGACATCGTGGTGCCGGGACCACAGTTAAAGGAGAAGTCGGCACTGGCAGGACCAGACTCTGCGATCCTGATCTCATCGACAGCAAAGCCATCAAAATTATTACAGGTAGTGCCTGCACCAAACCTGAAACGGAATATCACGGAAGGGTTGCCTGCCAAAAAAGTAAGATCATGCCTTGCCGGCAACCAGCCACCACTCCCGCTTCCACCCTGACAGGATCCTGTTGTGCTTTGAATGTTTCCAGACCATCCATTGGTTCCCAAAAAATTAACGGATGAATTATTGAACCAGTTGCTGGCAGTGCAGGCATCATCATTAATGCTGCCGAGATTGTTCCAGGTAAGTGCGCCATCAACAGAATATTGTATTGAAGCGCCGTCAAATTTTTTTTCTGTTTCCCAAAAAACTGAAAAAGATATTTCAGGAAAAGACAAAGCAGTAAAATCGAAACAGGGACTTTGCAACCATGAATTCTCACCGTTATTATAAACACTTCCTGTAAGCCCGCCTGTTACCCAACACTTGGTTCCGGCAGCGGCACCGCTGATAACAGGTTTCATTGGAGTGCCCCATACCCAGTCGGATGCAGTACCACCTGCGAACCACCCACCATTACTGGCTTCAAAGTTTTCAGTATATGGAAAAACGGCAATAGGCGTAGTGCATTGCGCATTGATGAAAACCGGTTTATAAAACAGGCAGATCAATATCAGTGAGGCAGGCAATAATTTTTTAAAAATTCGCATTGGTGAATATTAGAGACGAACGGACAAAATTAAGTAAATATCGCGTTATAAATGATGCATTCAAATCTTCATTGGTATTAAACAATTGATGTCTTCAACTTTAAAATGGTTAAGCACTGGTTAATGAATGGATATTGATTAGATAAAAAAAAATGAAACCACAAACTTCAATAAATCTTCAGTAAGTCAGTTTAGGTTGCCATATACATTCAAGAATCCACCAGGCAAATGATTAATCATCTAACGATATAAATTTTTATGATGACAGGTCAAGCTGACATGAACGGGCTATTTCATTTCCGGAAATCAATATTCATTTTAATTTTTTCTGCAGTTATACATTTACAGGTAATGGCACAGAAAACTCCGGTGAATTCCATTAATACCGATACCACTTTCAGCCCTTCGCATAAATATTCTGTTCGTCCTTATGTTTTGCCAGCAGTATTTATTTCTTACGGCTTCATTGCAAAAGGGCATAATTATTTTCGGGATGTGGATGAAAATACAAAGAGTGAAATAACAGAAGATCATCCATTATTTAAAACAGGTATCGAAAATTATCTTCAATATTCTCCTGCTGCTGCAGTGTATATTTTAAATGCAGTGGGGATAAAAGGCGAACATAATTTTCGTGACCGGACAATTATCTATGCGCTTTCAACAGCCATTTCTGCAGTTGCAGTAACGGGACTAAAATTATCTACAAAAATTATAAGACCTGATGGTTCGGCTGATAATTCATTTCCTTCAGGACATACTGCTACTGCATTTGCAGCGGCTGCTTTTCTTCAAAAGGAATATAAAAATGTTTCGCCCTGGTATGGTATTGCCGGTTATGCTGCGGCAACATTTACCGGTATTCTGCGTATTTACAATAATAAACATTGGGTGAGTGATGTAGTGGCCGGTGCAGGAGTTGGTATCTTATCTACCAAAGTGGCTTACTGTCTTTATCCTTTTATCAAAAGAAAAATTTTTAAAGACAAAAATTCCAATATCGTCATCGCTCCTTTTTATCAGCCACACAATGCAGGACTTGCCATGGTTTACCGTTTCAGTGAAAAATAAATATCCAGACAGTTATAGCGGGGATGTATTAAATAATTTGAATTCAGAATGGATAAATATTAAGGCGGGAAAAGTAATTCAACTTTCCCCGCCTTAAAAAAATCAAGAAACCGGTTAATTTATGCCGGAACCTTTCTTGCTTTCTCTCTTTCCCAGAACCGGTGCTGCGCAATTGCAGCGATAAATTTATCTGTCAATGATTTTTTACCATCACCGATGATCAGACCTTCTTCTATTTCTCCTGTACCCTTCCCATTTAATTTTTTTCCAAAATAAGTTGCTTCCAATACCTGCACAGCCTGTTCATCTGCGGCAATTGCTTTACAATGCCGGAATGATTCATTTAAAAAATGAATTGCTTCAGGTGCCGCTTCCAATGTCGCTACTGAATTGATACCACCGGGAACAAATACTGCATCATATAAAACAGACGCTGCGGTAAGAAAACTCTGATCAACAGAAATAGCTTCATCGTTTTCCGACAGGATCGTTCCAAGATGTGGCGCGATAATTTCGACCACCGCTCCTTCCGCAGTCAATGCATCCTTCATGTTGTTTAATGATGCAGCGTCCACTCCTTCAGCAGCCAGCACCGCTATTTTGCGGGTCCGGATATTATCTTTAACTGTGTTCATCATACTTAAAGCTGCAGACGGAGAAGGATTTTCTTTTTTGATCACCGGCTGATAACTTTTTACATCAGCATCGGCTGGAATACTTTGATTCAATGGTTCATCCAGATGATTTTCTACATGCAGTCCGAGCGCATGTGCAACTTTTGCAGCCAGTCCGCCATCGACATAAGACAATGTGCGCAGCATCCTTTTGCGTACTTCAACAGTCTGCACTTTACCTAATTCAAAGCTCAATGCATCTGCTATATGTTGTTGTTCCGGATCAGACTGGCTATTAAAAAATAATTTTGCCTGGCTGAAATGATCAAAGAAACTTGCACTTCGTTCTCTTATTTTATGTGCATCAATTTTTTCTGCGTGTGATGTAAACCCGCCCTGCATCTGGCCTGCCTGGAATGGGCAACCGCCACCCAATGAATTAGGATTGTAACTGACTTTGCCTTTATTAATCGTTTGACGCATATGTCCATCACGTTGATTATTGTGAACATCCACTACCGGTCTGTTGATGGGGATCTCATGAAAATTCGGGCCACCCAATCTTAATAACTGTGTATCGGTATAAGAAAACAACCTTCCCTGCATTAATGGATCATTGGTAAAATCTATTCCGGGAACGATATTGCCAATATGAAATGCTACCTGTTCTGTCTCGGCAAAAAAATTATCCGGGTTACGGTTAAGCGTTAGTTTACCAATGCGCTGCACAGGCACCAGTTCTTCCGGTACAAGTTTGGTCGGATCCAATAGATCAAAATCATATTTATGTTCATCTGCTTCAGGTATTACCTGAATACCAAATTCCCACTCAGGAAAATTACCACTTTCAATCGCCTCCCAAAGATCACGGCGATGAAAGTCCGGGTCTTTTCCTGATATCTTCTGTGCTTCGTCCCATGCAATGGAATGCATTCCCAGCAAAGGTTTCCAATGAAATTTTACAAAGCTTGCAACGCCTTCCCGGTTAATCAGGCGGAAAGTGTGTACGCCAAATCCTTCCATCATGCGATAACTTCTAGGGAGCGCACGGTCACTCATTACCCACATCACCATATGTGTACTTTCCGGCATCAGTGAAATAAAATCCCAGAATGTATCATGGGCTGAAGCAGCCTGCGGCATTTCATTATCGGGTTCAGGTTTTACCGCATGAATAAGATCAGGAAATTTGATGGCATCCTGTATGAAGAAGACGGGCATATTGTTTCCGACAAGATCGAAGTTGCCTTCCTGTGTATAAAATTTTACTGCAAACCCGCGGACATCTCTTGCAAGATCCGATGAACCTCTTGATCCTGCGACAGTAGAAAAGCGAACGAAGACGGGCGTTTCAACAGCAGTATCATTTAAGAACTGCGCTTTGGTAAGTTCCGGAATGGGTTTATACAATTTGAAAATGCCATGTGCAGCAGATCCACGTGCATGTACAATGCGTTCAGGAATGCGTTCATGATCAAAGTGTGTGATTTTTTCCCGCAGAATAAAATCTTCCAGCAATGAAGGCCCACGGTTTCCTGCTTTTAAAGAATTCTGATCGTCATTTATTTTTACGCCCTGGTCTGTAGTCATGAATTGACCCTCTGCCTGCTCTGTATGCATCGCCAGACTTTGTACTTTGTCATTAACAGGAACATCTGTTTTTGTTAGATTGGGTTTAGCTACGCCTGTCTTTTTACTTTTCATTTTCGGTTGTTTAAGTTGTTTCGGAATAAGATTGAAGACAATCAGTTTCTGACAAAACAATTAAACAAAGTATATGCCATCGGAGCTGAATAATTTTTTACAGCCGGGCAGAAAAAAATTGAATAAAGCAAATGTAGAAGCGTGGAATTATTTACACTTAGCGTAAACAGAAGAGTGGAGAAATTGCTTTTGTGGTACCGTTACTTTACGGGTGCGGCATTATCGGTAGGCGCATCGGCTTCTTCAGTATCTGGTTTGGAATCATCATGATCGAGCTCTTTTTCAAATTCCTTTTCATCTTTGGCATTGCGGACAATTAAAAAGATGATCAGTGCCACCAATATTGCAGCAACAGGAATTATGATATACCAGTTCATCGGATTGTTTTGATAAAAATACTTCAATTACGCCGGAGACAATATTAAATTTATATTTTATCTCAATTTCATTTGAACAGTTTATTTTTCAAAAGCTGTTTGTATTTTGTAATCTTGCAAATAGCCATTATTTTTGCCGTCCTTCATCAGTTCGGGATGTAGCGCAGCCCGGTAGCGCACACGTCTGGGGGGCGTGTGGTCGCAAGTTCGAATCTTGTCATCCCGACTAACTAAATCTCTACATTTGTAGGGATTTTTTTTATGCCCCATTACGTCTACATATTGCAAAGTCAAAAAGATAACAAATTCTATATTGGCGAAACCGCTGATGTTGCTGTAAGAGTATTATATCATAATTCTGGCAGGCAACGGTCTACAAAAAATCGAATTCCTTTCATCATTATTTTGGTTGAACAATTTGAAACAAGAGCTGATGCCTTGCAAAGGGAGAAACAAATTAAAAGTTGGAAAGGGGGTAATGCTTTCAAGAAATTATTATTCGGGATGTAGCCCCGCTTCAGGCGGGGCACAGGTCTGGGGGGTCTGGTCGCAAGTTCGAATCTTGTCATCCCGACTAACTAAATCTCTACATTTGTAGGGATTTTTTTTATGCCTCATTTCGTTTATATACTTCAAAGCAAGAAAGACAATAAATACTATATTGGTGAAACTACTAATGTTGCTGCAAGATTATTGTATCATAATTCCGGCAGCCAACGTTCTACTAAAAATAGAATTCCCTTTGTGATTATTTTGGTAGAAGAATTTCCTACAAGACAAGAAGCATTAATTAGAGAGAAGCAAATTAAAAGTTGGAAGGTCGAATGACTTTTAAAAAATTAATATCCGGGATGTAGCTGCCTTTGGCGGGATACACGTTAAGAATTACTCTAAGAGGCTTGCGCTTATCATCTGGAACATGATAGAAAAAAATGGCCTACTGTCCACCTGCAATATTTATTCTTCGACCAAAAAAGAAAGGAGAAAAGTGATAGATACAATTCAAAAAAACATCGCTAAATTGGAAATCAAACCTGATGGCCTTGGTTTTTTAACAGCTTGATTGATAGTAAAACTCCAAAACGTTAGTGAGAATTGTAGAAGTTTATATCTTTTAGCCATGCATACAAAAAAAAAATTCTTTTTTTATTTTGATAAGCTCATTTTCTTAAAGAACAACAATCATAAACACTGTAAAGATCTACTATGAACAGAAAACACAAATCTTTATTACCAGTTATGGCTTTTGTAGTTTTATCAGGATTACAAGTATGTGTCATTACGGCTTTCGGCCAGCCCCCGGGTCAGGGACAAAGACCAGCCCTGCCTCCCATACCCATAAAAAGCGATACGACACATACCCTTGCTAAACACTTTACCCCTGCCGCTGATATAAAAAAAGCACCCGATCCCGAGGGATTCATTCAACGTTGGATGGTGCTGGAACCCGTAAGGAAAGACATCACGAGGAATAATATATTCACCGACAACTATCTCAAAACAACCT